>JAOHFB010000044.1 GCA_028097785.1 Candidatus Pelagibacter sp.
GGTGCAATGCTATATAGAAATATTTACAATGGTATTGACAGTTTTCCTTTAATGGCAATCCCATTTTTCATGTTAGCTGGTGAGCTAATGAATAGGGGAGGTATTACCTTAAGGTTAGTAGAATTTAGTCAAGCTATGATGGGCCACTTAAAAGGAGGTTTGGCTCATGTAAATGTTTTAACTTCAATGTTGTTTGCAGGACTATCTGGTTCTGCAGTTGCGGATACTTCTGCAATTGGATCAATGTTAATTCCTGCAATGGAAAAACAAGGATATACCAAAAAATTTGCAGCAGCAATTACTGCAGCAAGTTCAGTTATTGGTCCTATTATTCCTCCTTCAGGGATAATGATTATTTACGCATATGTAATGGGTGAGAGTGTTGCCGCCTTATTTCTAGCCGGTATTGTTCCTGGAATTTTAGTTGGTGTAAGTTTAATGGTCACCATTAAATTTATGGCAAAGCGATATAATTTTCCAGCCGTAACAAAAAAAACTACATGGAGTCAAAGAGGTAAAGCATCTCTAAAAGCTTTTTTTCCTTTAATGACCCCAGTAATAATTCTTGGAGGAATTTTGGGTGGAATTTTCACACCCACAGAAGCTTCCGCAGTAGCAGCTGCTTATGCAATGTTTATAGGATTATTTGTTTTAAAATCTTTAGAATGGAAAGAAATACCTAAAGTCATGACTAAAGCTGCTATGGTCTCTTCGGTTGTTCTTCTTTTGGTTGGTGCAGCAATGGCATTTAAAACTGTCGTAAGTTTATCTCATGCACCTGAGTATTTAGCAGAATTTGTTTTAGGATTAAGTGAAAATCCTTATATTTTATTATTTCTCATAAATATTTTATTGTTTGTTGTTGGAATGTTTTTGGATGCAGGCCCAGCTATAATAATTTTAGGACCTATACTAGGACCAGTTTTTGTTGAACTTGGTGTTCACCCTGTCCATTTTGCAATTATAATGTCTGTTAATTTAACTGTCGGGTTAGCTACACCACCTATGGGTCTTGTTTTATTTGTTGCTTCATCTGTATCAGGTGAAAGAGTAGAAACAATAGCAAAAGCAATACTACCTTTCTTAGCAGTGGAGGCTATAGTAATATTCTTAATTACATATTTTCCAGCAATCTCAATGACTGTTCCTTTATTGACTGGTTTTGCTAAATAACTTTTAGTTATTTTCAGATAATAGACTCTTTTGTAATTCTATGTATAGTCTCTATACATAAATATTAAAGAGAGGGAAATAATTATGAATAAGTTAATTAAATCATTTTTTTCATTATTATTATTTGGATTTACAGCTTCAGTTTCTGCTGCAGATTACAACTTAAGAATGACAATGAATTCTAATGATCAAGATGAAGACTATGATGGTGCTGTAGTTTTTAAAAACTATGTTGAAGCAGCATCTAATGGAAAAATATCTGTGGAACTTTTTGTAGGTACACAATTATGTTCTAAAGGAGCAGAATGTTTACAAGGTGTTTCTGATGGAAGTATCGACGTTTATATTTCTACTTCTGGAGGAGCAGCTGGTGTGTTTCCATATGTTCAAGTTTTAGATTTGCCATATCTAATGGCAGACGACAGAATTGCTGAAGAAGTTATGCAGGGTGATTTTGTGAGAACTATGAGACAAATGGCTCTAAAAGATTCAGGCGATACAATAAGATTAATGACTGTTGGTAACACAGGTGGTTGGAGAAATTTTGCAAATACAAAAAGAAGAGTTGCAGAACCATCAGATATGAAAGGTCTAAAAATCAGAACTGTTGTAGCTGATTTACCTCAAGAACTTGTAAGAGCTTTAGGTGCATCACCAACTCCTATTCCATGGCCAGAATTATTTACATCTTTTCAAACAGGTGTAGTTGAAGGTTCTAAAAATGGAATAACTGATATCATGAACATGAAGTTCCCAGACGCAGGTCTAAAATATGTTACTTTAGACGGTCATGCATACATGGGAGCACTTTGGTGGATGAATAATGCAAAATATCAATCTATGCCAAAAGAACTTAAAAAAGTTATTACGGATGGATTTTATGCGTTGCAACAAGCAACATTTGCATCTCCAAAAAGAAAATCAATCAAAGCATATGAAGACTTTGTAGCAGGCGGTGGAGATCTATATGTTCCAACTCCAGCGCAAAAAGCTAGCTTCAAAAAAGCTGCTAGTCCAGTTTATGATTGGTTTAAGTCAAATGTTAAAGGTGGTGGACAAATCTTTGACGCTTTAACTAGTGCAGTTGCTGATGCTGAGAAAAAAGCATCAAGTGCATATGACAAAGACTTATAATCTTAGTTTAATGATGGGGCGGATTTAATTATTCGCCTCATTACCTAAACGGATAAATCCAAGCTTTGTAATCTTTAATAAGTATATGCGCTTTTTCAATTTGCTCAGGAGTCATTTTTTTAATAACTTCTTCTTGAGAAATCGCAGCATCAGGATCACCTCCAATAGCAGACAAGCCATACCACATGTAAGCTCGAACAAGATCAGGAGCAGGAAGTCCTCTACCAATTTCATAATACCATCCAACACCCGATTGAGCGCCGGGATGGCCTTTCATCGAAGATCTAAGATACCATTCAAAAGCTCTTACATCGTCTTGTTCAACTCCAAGACCCATTGCATACATTATTCCAATAAGTTCTTCAGCATCAGCGTTTCCAGATCGAGCAGCTGGCATCAGTTCTTCCATAGCTTCTTGAAATTTTCCAGCTTCCATCAAATCTCTAGCATTTTCAATTTCTGCAAAAAACTATGGATGGGATAAACAAAATTACAAAAATATACTTAATCATATAAAAATTATTTTATTTATAGTTCCATTTCTAATTTCAGTAAATAAATCATACGCAACAGAATTACCAAAACCAATAAAGAGCGATGATTTTCATAAAGTTGATATAGAAAAAGTTAAAATTGGTAGACTTTTGTTCCATGATAAAATTTTATCTGCAAATCGAAATATTGCATGCGCAACTTGTCATAGCCATAATTTAGGCGGTTCTGATGGACTTTCATTAGGAATTGGTGAAGGAGGACATGGTATTGGATTAGAAAGAACAGCTGGATCAGGAGATGATAAAATTAAAAAACGTATTCCTAGAAATGCATTAGCATTATGGAATTTAGGATTTAAAGATATTACAACACTACTTCACGATGGTAGAGTGACTAAATCTGATATATTTGGAAATGGTTTTAATACCCCCGCACAAGAACTGCTTCCAAAAGGTCTTGACAATATAGTAGCGGTACAAGCTTTATTTCCAATGACAAGACAATTTGAAATGGCTGGAAATCCAGGTGAAAATGAAATTATAGGACTTGTTTCAAAAGTTGGTAAAGACAGTATGAGAATTGATAGAGTTTGGCCTGTAATTACTCATAGAATAAGAGGCGTTCCTGAATATGTTGAGATGTTTAAACATGTCTTTGATGATGTTGATAATGCTTTAGATATAAATATTACCCATATAGTAAACTCAATTGCAGCTTTTGAAATTCATGAATGGACATCTTTTGACTCTCCATTTGATGAATATTTAAACGGAAATAAATCAGCTTTAAACTCAAATCAGATTGCAGGTATGAATTTATTCTATGGCAAAGCAAATTGCAGCTCATGTCATTCGGGGTCTTTATTGTCTGATCAAAAATTTCATTCAATAGGTATCCCACAATTTGGACCAGGCAGAACTAGACCTTTTGATCCTTATGCACGTGATGTTGGAAGAATGGTTGAAACAGATGATGTAGATGACATGTATAAATTTAAAACACCTGCTTTAAGAAATGTTTCTTTAACTGCACCTTATGGTCATAATGGTGCTTATCCAACACTAAAGGGTATAATTAAACATCATTTAAATCCAGTGACTATGAATAAAAATTGGAAACCTCAATATGCAAATTTACCAAAGGCCCCATGGCTAGAACAAATAGATTTTGTAACTTTTTCTGACAAAAGAGAACAGGATAGAATTAATTCAAGCATAGACATCAAACCAATAGATTTAAGTGAAAAAGAAGTTGATCAATTAGTATCTTTTTTGGAATCTCTAACTGGAAAAAGTGGAAATCAAAGACCACTAGGTAAACCAG
>JAOHFB010000045.1 GCA_028097785.1 Candidatus Pelagibacter sp.
GTTTGCTTCAATCTCTTGCTGATGCATTAAAATATATATTTAAAGAAATTATTATTCCTTCTAGTTCAAACAAAGTAATTTTTATTTTAGCGCCGATTGTTACTATGACCTTAGCCTTAATTGCTTGGGCCGTAATACCATTTAGCGCAACACAGGTTTTAGCTGATATTAATGTTGGTATTTTATATTTATTTGCAGTTTCTTCTTTAGGTGTCTATGGAATTATTATGGGTGGCTGGGCATCAAACTCAAAATATCCATTTCTTGGAGCTATAAGATCTGCCGCTCAAATGGTCTCTTATGAAGTTTCTATAGGAGTTATTATTATCAATGTTTTACTTTGTGTGGGGTCATTAAATCTAAACGATATAGTTGAGGCTCAGCAAAACATGTGGTTTGTCATTCCATTATTTCCAATGTTTGTAATTTTCTTCATTTCAGCACTAGCTGAAACTAATAGACCGCCTTTTGATTTACCTGAAGCTGAGGCAGAATTAGTTGCTGGTTATCAAACTGAATATTCAGGAATGATGTACGCTATGTTTTGGTTAGGTGAGTATGCAAACATATTGTTAATGTGTGCAATGGGAGCCATCTTGTTTTTAGGCGGATGGATGTCTCCAATAGATATTTATCCATTTACATTAGTTCCGGGTGCTATTTGGCTTATTTTAAAAATATTATTTTTATTCATTTTATTTGCTTTGGTTAAAGCTATCGTTCCTCGATATAGATATGATCAGCTAATGAGGCTTGGCTGGAAAGTTTTTTTACCTTTATCTTTAACTTGGGTAGTGCTGACTGCTAGTTACTTATTTTATTTCAACCTATTACCAACTAATTAATTATGAAACTATCAAGATTTTTTAAAACAATATTTATGACAGACTTTGCAGGAGGTTTATTTATTGCTATTAAAGAATTATTTAAACCTAAGAAAACTATTAATTATCCATTTGAAAAAGGCAAAATAAGCCCACGTTTTAGAGGAGAGCACGCCTTAAGAAGATATCCAGATGGGGAAGAAAGATGTATTGCTTGTAAACTTTGTGAAGCAGTATGTCCTGCACAAGCAATCACAATTGAGTCTGCTGCAAGAGAAGATGGTAGTCGAAAAACAACTAGATACGATATTGATATGATGAAATGTATTTATTGTGGTTTATGTGAAGAGGCTTGCCCAGTTGATGCAATTGTTCAAGGTCCAAATTTTGAATTTTCTACCGAAACAAGAGAAGAGCTTTATTACACTAAAGAAAAACTTTTAGACAATGGAGATAGATGGGAAAATGTTTTAGCAGCAAACATTAAAGCTGATAACCCATATAGATAAATCTATGATAGCTCATTCAATTTTTTTTTATACATTTTCAATCATAGCTGTCGTTTCAGCAATTATGGTAACAGTATCTAAAAATACTGTTCATTCTGTTTTTTTTCTCATTTTAGATTTCATTAGCATCTCTTGTCTTTTTATTATGATAGGTGCTGAATTTTTGGGAATGATAATGCTAATTGTTTATGTAGGTGCAGTAGCAGTATTGTTTTTGTTTGTGGTGATGATGTTAAATGTTGCCCAGCAAAAAAACCAATGGTTTGCATCTCAAGAGAGTTCTGGACATATTCCAGTAGGTTTAATTATTAGCACAATTATTTTTTTTGAATTGATAATTGTTATAGGTGGTTGGAAATATAAACCTGATTTATTCGATATAAACAATTCATTAAATAATTTTAGTATAAGCAATACTCATTCATTAGGACAAGTGCTTTATACAGATTACATTCATGTATTCCAATTAAGTGGAATGATTTTATTAGTAGCTATGATTGGTGCTATTGTTTTAACTTTTAGAAAACGTTCTGGAGTTAAAACCCAAAGTTATTTAAAACAAATTTCTAGAGAAAGATCTGAAGGCGTTGAAGTTTTAGAAGTTGAAAACAATAAAGGGGTTAAAATCGATGACTGAAATTGGTTTAGGACATTATTTAACTTTAGGTGCGGTCATTTTTTCAATAGGTATTATTGGAATCTTTCTTAATAGAAAAAATATTATTGTTATATTAATGAGCATAGAATTAATTTTACTTGCAGTTAATATAAATTTGGTTGCATTTTCTATTTTTCTTGGAGATCTTGCAGGACAAGTTTTTACTTTATTTATTTTAACAGTGGCAGCCGCGGAAGCTGCTATTGGACTAGCAATTATTGTAGTTTATTATCGTAATTCTGGAACTATTAGGGTTGAAGAAATTGATAAATTAAAAGGTTAATTATGGAACTTTCAATTTTATTTCTTCCTCTCATAGCATCAATTATTTCAGGCTTTTTTGGAAAATATATTGGAGATAGAAACTCTGAAATTGTTACAAGTGCCCTTGTTTCGATTTCTGCACTTTTATCAATCTTTGTATTATATCATGTAATTGTAAATCAATATGAAGAAAATATTGTTATTGCTACTTGGATAAATTCAGGATCGTTAGATGTTAATTGGTCAATGCTAATTGACCCTTTGTCAGCTGTAATGTTAGTTGTGATTACGTCTGTATCTTCTTTGGTTCATATTTATTCAATTGGTTACATGTCTCATGATCCTCATAAGCCAAGATTCATGGCATATCTATCACTGTTTACCTTTGCAATGTTGATGTTGGTTACTTCAGATAATTTTATTCAACTATTTTTTGGTTGGGAAGGTGTTGGACTTTGTTCGTATTTCTTAATTGGTTTTTGGTTTAAAAAAGAAAGTGCTAATGCTGCAGCAATTAAAGCGTTTGTAGTAAATAGAGTGGGGGACTTTGGTTTTGCCTTAGGAATTTTTTTAATTTTCTATTTATTTGGAACTGTAAATTATTCAGAAGTGTTCCAACAAATTCCAACGGTTATTGATAAAAATTTATCATTTTTAGGTTTTGAAGTTAAAGCTATAGACTTAATTTGTTTGTTATTATTTATAGGTGCGATGGGTAAATCAGCTCAAATTTTACTTCACACATGGTTGCCAGACGCAATGGAAGGACCAACGCCTGTATCTGCATTAATTCATGCTGCCACTATGGTGACAGCAGGAGTGTTTTTGGTTGTTAGATGTTCACCGATTTACGAATATTCACCACTGATATTAAACTTAATAACTATCGTTGGCATGACGACAGCTTTATTTGCTGCGACCGTTGCTTTGGTTCAAACTGATATAAAAAAAATTATTGCTTACTCAACCTGTAGCCAGTTAGGATATATGTTTTTTGCAGCTGGTGTTGGTGCTTACAATGTTGCAATGTTTCACTTATTCACACATGCATTTTTTAAAGCTTTATTGTTTTTAGGTTCTGGTTCTGTAATTCACGCATTTAAAGATGAGCAAGACATAAACAATATGGGGGGTGTATGGAAGAAACTTCCTTATACTTATGCCTTAATGATAATTGGAACTTTAGCATTAACTGGTTTTCCATTTCTTTCAGGTTTTTATTCTAAAGATGCAATTATTGAATTTGCATATTTAAAAGGAAACACCACTGGATATTATGCAGCTGGAATTGGAATTTTTACTGCATTTTTAACCTCAATATATTCATGGAGATTAATTTTTAAAACATTTCATGGTTCATATAATAATAAAGACGTAAAAATTGATGACACACACGAGTCTCCTTTAGTGATGTTGATACCATTAGTATTGTTATCTATTGGAGCTATATTTGCTGGTTTTCTTTTTAAAGATCTTTTTTATTGGTCATGGCGGAGAAAATTTATTTTGGGCAGAGTCTATAAAGTTTTTAGAACCATTAAGTACTGAGCATCCTCCAACATGGTTTTTATTACTGACGCCATGCTTGGTGTTATTGTCTATCCCAATTGCTTATTATTTATTTGTTAAGAATAAAGAATTGCCTAACGCAATAGTCAACATGAATAGACCTCTATACAAGTTTTTAGTCAATAAATGGTATTTCGACGAATTATATGAAGTTATTTTCATTAATCCTTCAAAAAAATTAGGTTTATTTTTTTGGAAGTTTTGTGATGGAAAATTGATTGATGGTTTTGGACCAGATGGAATTTCATCTTTTATTA
>JAOHFB010000046.1 GCA_028097785.1 Candidatus Pelagibacter sp.
AAATTATTCTTTTTCAAACTATCGGCTATTAAAAGTAGATAAGCTTCAAAAAAATCTAAATTTTCATTATTGCTACTATTTTTAATTACATTAATAGCTTGAGCAACTTTATTTTCTAAAACTAGAGAAAAAGAATATCGTTTTAAATATACATCATGTTTATTCAACAATACCTTAGATGCGTTAAAAAATTTTAATGCATCAGAATTATCCTTATTTTCAAACGCAATAATTCCTGAAAAATAATTTGATAAATCTCTTGAATTAAACTCATTAAAACTAGCACTTTTAGAATATACTGGTGTCTGATAGAATAGACCTAGAATTACAAATAGTTTTATTAGTTTATTAAACATTTAATCATTGTATGACTAAAAAAGTGATAAATCAAAAAGGCAAATTCGACGAAGAATTAATAAATACAATAGAACCAAATTTTGTATTTAAAAATAAGCCTATTAATAGATTTAAGTTTACAGAAACTATTTTAGAAGAAAATGAAACTAATAAAACTGAATTGCTCAATCGTTTGAAAAAGCAAATAAATTCAATTGAAAATTGCAATCTAAAAAATAATTCACAAAATCTTGTTTTGGGAGATGGCAATTTAAACAGTTCTATTATGCTCATAGGTGAAGCTCCAGGAATTGAAGAAGATAAATCCAGTATGCCATTTAAGGGAGAAATTGGTGAACTATTAAATAAAATGCTTTTAGCGATTAATATAAAAAGAAAAGATATTTATTGTAGCTATGCAATAAATTTTCGACCACCAGAAGATCGAAAACCTACATCTATGGAAGTTAAAAGATACTCAGTTTTTCTTAAAGAACACATATCTATTATTAACCCAAAGATTGTTATTTTAATGGGAAGTTCTGCAATGGAAGCTGTTACAGGTATAAATACTAAAATATCTTCTGAAAGAGGAAAATGGAAAGAAGTGATATTAAAAAATAAAACCTATCCAGTAATGATTACGTTCAATCCATCATATTTAATCAGATTTCCAGAAAATAAAAAATATTCTTGGGAGGATTTGAAAAGAATTAGACAAAAAATTCAAGATTTAAAAATAAATATTTAATGAAAATTACTGCAGGAGTTGATGAAGTTGGAAGAGGAAGTCTAATGGGTCCTGTTTATGCTGCTGCAGTAATTCTAAATAGTTCAATTGATATAAAATTACTTAAAGACTCTAAATCAATTGCTAAAGGTAAAAGAGAGTTATTATCTATTTATATTAAAAAAAATTCAACTTGGGCCGTTGGCAAAGCCTCAGTTAAAGAGATAGACAAAATAAATATATTAGAAGCAAGTTTATTGGCAATGAAAAGAGCGATAAAAAAGCTTAAAATAAAACCATCTCATATTTTAATTGATGGAAATAAAGTTCCAGATTTAAAAAATTATAATTTAAAAGCTGTCATAAAAGGTGATCAAAAAATTCCCTCTATCTCTGCCGCTTCTATAATTGCCAAAGTTTCAAGGGATAAATTTATATCTGCACTTGCTAAAAATAATAAAGGATATGGTTGGGATCAAAATTTTGGCTATGGAACTAAACAACATTTAACGGCAATTAAGAAACTTGGTATCAATAAGCATCACAGAAAAACTTTTTCCCCAATTTCTAGATTGAAGACACACAATATATAGTTGTCTACTATTCACTGAACACATATCGAATCTAAATAATTCAATCCTAGGTTGACTGAAGAATCCATCTGGAGTCTAATTAATTTTTACAAATGAAAAGCGAATTTAAAAATAAGATTATTAACGGCGACAGTCTCGAAGAATTAAAAAAAATTCCAAGCGAAACTTTTGATTTAATTTTTGCAGACCCTCCATACAACTTACAGTTAAAAAGTGAGTTGACTAGACCAGATCGTTCAAAAGTTAGTGCGGTAAATGATAAATGGGATCAATTTGAAAATTTTAAAAAATATGATGACTTCACTTATCAGTGGTTGTCAGAATGTAAAAGAATTTTAAAAAAAGATGGAGCTATTTGGGTTATTGGGAGTTATCACAATATATTTAGAGTTGGTACAGCAATACAAAATTTAGGTTTTTGGATTTTAAATGATGTCATTTGGAATAAAAATAATCCTATGCCTAATTTTAGAGGGACAAGGTTTACTAATGCGCATGAAACTTTAATTTGGGCTTCAAAAAGTGAAAAATCAAAATACACATTCAATTATCAATCATTAAAATGTTTAAACGACGATCTTCAAATGAGATCTAATTGGAATTTACCAATTTGTAATGGATCTGAAAGACTTAAGAAAAATGGCAAAAAAGTACACTCAACACAAAAACCGGAGTCTCTTCTTCACAGGGTGTTATTAGCATCCTCTAATAAAGATGACATGATCTTAGATCCATTTTTAGGATCTGGAACTACTGCAACAGTTGCAAAGAAATTGGGTAGAAATTATTTTGGTATTGAAAAAGAAAAAAGTTATTTTAAGGCAGCGGAACAAAGATTAAAAAATACAAAACCTATTGAAGATGACTTGCTGGATACACTTAAAAATAATAGATCAAAACCAAGAATACCTTTTGGCTCGCTAGTTGAACTAGGAATAATCAAACCTGGCACTAATATTTTTGATAATAAAAAGAAAATAACTGCAAGAATCATGGCTGATGGTAGCATTAAACATAATCAGGCCGAAGGCTCTATACATAAAGTTGCGGCTACTATTTTGGGTGCTGAAAGTTGTAATGGTTGGACTTATTGGCATTGTGATATCAACGGACGAACACATCCAATTGATTATCTAAGACAAAGATTAATTGCAAAAAATTAATTCTTATAAATCTTACCCAAATAATTTTCTAAAAATTTCTTATTCTTTGTTAATAACTTTAAGCTAATATTTCTAAAAAAAACTATAAGTGGATTGGAGACGTGAAATGCAAATTGATTTAATTTTGATCTGTTATTAATCATTTTTACTTTTGCAACTCTATTGTCATAAAAGTTTTTTTCATTATTTATAATATTCTTAAATAACTCTGATGCCCCCTCAATCGATTGTGATGCTCCTTGAGCAAATGAAGGAGGAAAAGCAAAAAATGCATCTCCAAGTAAAAAGATATTTTTACCTGGTTTAAGATAGTCTTTGCTTACAAAAACTGGGAAACACTTAATATTATCAATATTTTCTAAAATAGTTGTTGAAAACTCATTTAGTAGTTTATGTTTAATCCCTTTAATGAAAGTTTCTTCTTTAAAAAGTTTGTAATTGCTTAGCTCTTTTTCTGTTAATTGATATTTTAAAACTCCAATAAAATTATAATTTTCATGCGCTTTTTTTATTGGATAAATCACATAATGAAAATTATGCCCCATAAATAATGAAATATTATTTTCATTTAAATTCTTAAGTTTATTTCTTGAAATATTGCCCCTTATAGCAATGGAATTATTATATGAGGGCTTTATCTCATTATTGGAAATTAATGATTTTCCTTTTGAAAAAACACCATCAGAAATAATTAAATGGTCACAAATTGCTTTATTGTTTCTATTAAAAGTTAAATATATTTGATCATTATTTTTTTCAATTTGTTCAATGCAGTGATTATACTTAATTATATTTTCATTTAATTTGTCTTTTAAAAATTCAATTAACTTAGATCTTTTAAGTGTTGTGTACTTGCAATCTTCAGAATTAAAATTTGAAATATTTAGATCACATATTTTTTTTTCTGGTTTAATTGTATAAAAATCAATTTTCTCAGGATTAAACCTGTCTCTATCTTCTAAAGTATTAAATCCAATTTTGTTAAGAAGTTTGATACTATTAGTTGATAGTTGTATTCCATATCCTTCAACTAAATCAATTGAGGTATTTTTTTCATAAATAGTTACCTGATAATCTTGATTTTCTTTAAATAAATTTGCGATAAATAAGCCAGAAATACCTGCTCCAATTATTGCGATTTTTTTCATGAGTGATTTTCTAAATATGAAACAATTTTTTTAGTGAAAGTTGGTAGTGTATATTTTTCTAATTTTTTAGGATCAATCCAATAAGAAAAAGGCAAAGGTTTTTTGATCTT
>JAOHFB010000047.1 GCA_028097785.1 Candidatus Pelagibacter sp.
ATCTACAGGTATTAATAAATTATGAGGTACGTCTATCAATATAGTGCCAGGCGGGATATCATTTTTAGCAAAAACTCCAAAACCTTTATTAACATCTTTTTTAATTATTAAATCTTTATTAAAAAATCCACCTTTCGCTATAAAAAGATTCAGTAGATGTGTTTGTAAACTCACTGCCACTAGTTTTTCCAAAAATCCTTTGCCTTTTGAAAAAATTTTTTAATACTTGGATTTGACTTATCGTTTTCAATTTCTCTAAATTGCTCTAATAATTCTTTTTGTTTTTTATTTAAATATACCGGTACTTCTGTTTTGACTTGAACGTACAAGTCACCAAAATCACCTCTTCTCATAAATGGCATTCCTTTACCTTTTAATCTAAATTGTTTACCATTCTGCGTACCATCAGGAATTTTTATTTTTGCTTTTCCACCGTCAATAGTTGGAATTTCAATAGTAGTACCTAATGCAGCATCAGCTAGAGAAATTGGAAATTCAAAAAATAAATTTTCATCTGATCTTTTAAATAACTCATGAGAGTGAACATTGATAAATAAGTATAGATCCCCGGTTGCTCCACCTCTACTACCAGCCTCACCTTTACCTGCTAATCTAATTCTTGTTCCATCATCAACACCTTTAGGAATTGTAACTGATATTTTCTTAGAGGCTTGCTTCTTTCCTTTTCCATTACAATCATTACATGGATTTGTAATTTCTTCGCCATTACCATTACACTGAGGGCATGTTTGTTGCACTGTGAAGAATCCTTGGTTTGATCTTATTTTTCCATTCCCTCCACAATAAGTACATCTATCTGGAGAGTGACCAGGTTTTGAGCCATTTCCTTTACAAGTGTTACATTTTTCTGTTGTTGAAAACTTTATGTCTTGTTTTTTACCCTGGTATGCTTCTTCAAGAGAAATTGACAAATCATATCTTAAATCTGAGCCTCTGTTATTAGAGCTTCTATTTCTTGATCTTCCACCACCACCAAAATCTCCAAAAAAATCCTCAAAAATATCTGAAAAATCTGCTCCACCAAAACCACCAAAACCACCACCTTGTCTTCCACCACCATTTTCAAAGGCTGCATGACCAAAATTATCATAATTTTGTTTTTTTTCTTTATCTGAAAGAATTCCGTAGGCTTCACTGGCCTCCTTGAATTTGTCCTCTGCAACTTTATCACCAGGATTTTTGTCAGGATGATATTTAACAGCAAGTTTTCTGTATGCTGACTTTAATTCATCAGGGGATGCACTTTTTTCTACACCTAAAACATCATAGAAATCTCTTTTAGCCATAAGTTACCTTGAGATAATGATTGTTGATATTCTTAAGCGCTTTTTTCTTTATCTTCTTCTTTATTTTCTTCTTTTACTTCCTCAAAATCCGCATCAACTACGTTATCGTCTTTTTTTCCTTCATCATTTTTACTATCATCAGGTGAATCTGGTTTTTTCTCTTGAGCTTTATATATAGCCTCACCTAATTTCATTGATGCCTGAACTAACACTTCTGTTTTTTTCTTAATGTCTTCATTGTCAGTCCCTTTAAGAGCTTCTTTTAAACTTGATGATGCATCTTCTATTGCTTTCTTTTCAGCATCAGTAATTTTTGATCCATGCTCTTTAAGGTTTTTTTCAGTTGAATGAATTAAAGTATCAGCCTGGTTTCTCGTATCTACAGACTCTCTTTTCTTTTTATCTTCTTCCTTATTAGCTTCAGCATCTTTAACCATTTTTTCAATTTCTTCTTCACTTAATCCGCCTGAAGCTTGAATTTGAATTTTTTGTTCTTTTCCAGTTCCTTTATCTTTTGCTGAAACACTAACTATACCGTTTGCATCAATATCAAAAGTAACTTCAATTTGAGGAACCCCTCTTGGTGCTGGAGCGATACCGACTAATTCAAAATTTCCTAACATTTTATTATCAGTCGCCATTTCTCTTTCACCTTGGAGCACTCTGATTGAAACTGCGGGCTGATTATCTTCTGCTGTAGAAAATACTTGGCTTTTTTTTGTTGGTATTGTTGTATTTTTTTCAATAAGCTTAGTTGATACTCCTCCTAGAGTTTCAATACCTAGAGATAAAGGCGTAACATCCAAAAGAAGTACATCTTTTACATCTCCTTGAAGAACACCCGCTTGAATTGCTGCACCCATTGCAACAACTTCATCTGGATTAACACTTTTGTTTGGGTCTTTTCCAAAAAAGTTTTTAACCTCTGCTAGAACTTTAGGCATTCTAGTCATTCCACCAACCATAACGATTTCATCAATGTCACTTGCTGATATACCGGCATCACTCAATGCTGTTTTGCAAGGTGGTAACGTTCTAGCAATTAAATCTTCAACAAGAGCTTCAAGTTTAGCTCTGGTCATTTTTAAATTAATATGTTTTGGTCCCGTTTTGTCAGCAGTGATAAATGGTAAATTGATATCAGTTTGTTCCGCTGAAGACAGTTCAATTTTAGCTTTTTCTGCAGCTTCTTTTAATCTTTGAAGTGCAAGTTTATCAGATGTTAGGTCTATACCATTATCTTTTTTGAATTCAGCGATCAAGTAATCAACAATTGTGTTATCAAAATCTTCACCACCTAAAAAAGTATCTCCATTAGTAGATTTTACCTCGAACACACCATCCCCTAATTCAAGAATAGAAACATCAAATGTTCCTCCACCTAAATCGTATACTGCAATTTTTTTATTTTGTTTTTTATCCAGGCCATATGCAAGTGAAGCTGCAGTAGGCTCATTAATAATTCTTAAAACTTCTAGACCAGCAATTTTACCAGCATCTTTAGTTGCTTGTCTCTGTGCATCATTAAAGTATGCAGGAACCGTTATTACTGCTTTAGTTACTTCTTGACCTAAATATTTCTCAGCAGTTTCTTTCATTTTTTGAAGAATAAATGCAGAAATTTGAGAGGGAGAATATTTTTCTCCTTTTGCTTCAATCCAAGCATCACCCTTTTCAGAATTAACTATTTTAAATGGAGCTGCAGCTATATCTTTTTTTACAGTTGGATCTTCAAAATTTCTTCCTATTAATCTTTTAACAGCAAAAATTGTATTTTCAGGGTTTGTTACCGCCTGTCTTTTTGCAGGCTGACCAACTAGTTTTTCACCATCGTCAGTAAAAGCTACAACTGAAGGAGTTGTTCTTGCACCCTCAGCATTTTCTAATACTTTAGGTTGGCTTCCTTCCATAATTGATACACATGAATTTGTTGTACCAAGATCTATTCCAATAATTTTGCTCATAATTTAAACCTTCTCCTCATATATGTGTTAATATTAATTCTACAAGTTCAACAAATGTAATTATTTGTCTAAATTCTCCTTATTTTCCTGACTTTTATCATCTTTATTTTCTGTCTTTTTAGATACACCAACTAAAGATGGTCTCAGTAATCTGTTTTTTATCATGAAACCCTTTTGAACTTCTTGAACAATAGTTCCAGGCTCTTTTTGATCGTCTTCAATTTCCATCATTGCTTGATGTAAATTTGGATCTAATTTTTTATTAATACAATCAATTGGTTAGTAAAAATAGAGATTAAATCTTTATTTATTATATCAAAATGTTCCAAGGTTTTTTTTAATGCCTCTGTGTCTTTAAGAGCTTCGTCGCTCTCTAAAATTAATTTAGATCTTGCAAGGTTATCAATTAAATTCAAAGCTTCTTTTGCAAATGCAAAGCCACCATAATCAAATGCATCATCTTTTTCTTTTTCAAACCTTCTTCTCTGGTTTTCCATTTCAGCAAAAGTTCTTGCTAATTTATCTTCTAATTCTTTTATCTTTTCTTCAGGGGATAATTCTATTTTTTCTTCTGAAATTTTGTTTTCTTTTTGTTTCTCATCTGACTGTTTGTCATTCTCAATCTCCTTATTGGAATTTTCTGCCGACGTATTTTCTTGATTAAGGTTTTCCTCTTTTTCCATGACAGCTTATATGGTAAGAAATCTCAGAATTGCTAGGTATTAATGAAAAAAATCTCAAAATTGCTTATAGGTACT
>JAOHFB010000048.1 GCA_028097785.1 Candidatus Pelagibacter sp.
TAATTTTTCATTATTGCTTTCTTCGGTAATCAATGACTCAATATTATTAATTTGATTTTCTTTATTAACTTTTTCATTTGATGGCACTGGCAATTCTTCAAAACTTGGGGGAATTGAAAGAGGAGATTTTTTCTCAACTAAAAATTCTTCAGATGTATTTTTGTTTTGTGGGTCAAATGCTTTCTGAACTGAGCCACAACTTGAAATGAGAATGGTGCTAAAAATTATTAAAAGTGAAGACTTAATATTTTTTATCATTGTTAAATTTTTTCATTTTTATTATCAAATAGCTCTAAAACAATCATGCTAATTACACCTAATGTAATAAATATATCTGATACATTAAAAATAAACCAATGAAAATTTCCAATATGAAAATCTATAAAGTCAGGCACGGCATTAAAAAAAATTCTATCGTGTAAATTCCCTAATGCTCCGCCAACAATCATTAATAGCGAGTATCTTTTAAAACCTTGGTTTTTTAAAGACATGATAATTAATACGATAATAATTATCGCAATTATTAAACTTATAATATTGTATAAATAAGACTCATTGAATGAAAGTAAACCAAACGCAATCCCTTTATTCCAAATCAATTCAATATTTAAATAAGTTGAATTAAAGATATCTGATCCAAGATTATTTTTATCTAATTGAATAACGTATATTTTAGACAACCTATCTAAAAAATAGATTAAAGCTACTATTGAAAAACTAATGTAAAAATTTTTGCTTAAAAATTTAAATATCATTCAGTTGGTTGTGGACAAGTTTTTCTTGAACATGCGTCCTTAGTAATTTTCCAACATACTTGACATTTTGAACCTTCTGCCTTGGTAGTTTGAACTTTTGTCTCAGAGTTTTCTAAATAGGAAACTTCTGCACTTGAAGTGATACAAAGTTCTGAGAAATCTATATCTTTTGAAATTTCATTAAACTTTTTATCTAAATTGATTTTTAAACTTGCCTCTAAACTTGATCCAATTTCCTTACTTGCTCTTTTTTCCTCAATACTAATATTACAGACATTTCTAATTTTAATAAGTTCTAGCCATTTTTGATTTAAATTTTCATTTTTAAAGCTTTTTGGAAACTCTAAAAATTTTGTTAAATGAATGCTTTTATCATCATTCATTATCAGTCTATATATTTCCTCTGTAGTAAATGATAAAATTGGAGCAAACCATCTTAATAATGATTTAAGAATAACATTTAATAAAATTATTGTAGATTGTCTTTTTTTAGAGTCTTTAGAATCACAATATAAAGAGTCTTTTCGAATATCAAAATAAAAAGCTGATAAATCTACAGTGCAAAAATTTAACAACTCTTTATATAGATTGTGAAAATCATAATTATTAAAATAATTTTTAAAATTTTCATTCAAGGAATAAATTTTATGAAGCATAAATTGTTCTAATTCAGGTAGTTCAGATGTATTTATTTTTTCTAAATCAATTTCTTCAAAATTATCATTAAGGTTTCCAAGTAAATATCTAAAAGTGTTTCTAATTTTCCTATAAGAGTCAGCATGTTGATCTAAAATTGAGTGATCAATTCTTAAATCTTCTGCATAGTTAGATGAAGCTACCCAAATTCTTAAAATATCAGCACCATATTTTTTTAAAATATCCTCAGGTGCAATTACATTTCCAAGAGATTTGGACATTTTTAATCCTTTTCCATCGACAACAAAACCATGTGATAAAATTGACTCGAACGGAGCTTTTCCTCTTGTTCCACAAGACTCTAACAAGGATGAATGAAACCAACCTCTATGTTGATCTGAACCCTCAAGATACATCGATGCTGGCCATTTTAAATCTTCTCTTTTCTCTAAAACAAACGAATGAGTAGATCCACTATCAAACCATACTTCAACAATGTCGCTTAATTTTTCATAGTCTTCTGACTTATATTTTTCACCTAAAAATCTTTGTGGATCGTCTGAAAACCAGCAATCTGAACCTTCTTTTTCATAAATATTTGCTATATTTTCATTAACTTCATCGTCAACCAATATCTCTTTTGTTTTTTTATTCACAAAAATTGGAAGAGGAACTCCCCAAACTCTCTGTCTTGAAACACACCAGTCAGGTCTTGTCTCAATCATTGATCTTAATCTTTCTTTTCCTTTTCTAGGATAAAATGTTGTCTCATCTAGAGCTTTTAAAGCTGTCTCTCTCAATTTATGACTTTCCATTGATATAAACCATTGTGGTGTTGCTCTATGAACTAATGGTGCTTTAGATCTCCATGAATGAGGATAAGAATGTGTTAGCTCACCATTAGCCAATAGATTTTTTTGTTCTTTAAGTTTTTCAATTACAATTGGATTAGCTTTAAAGATATGATTACCTTCAAATAAATGAACGTTCTTAGTATATTTTCCATCACCATCTACTGTTTCAATAGCTTTAATTCCATGATTTAAACATAAGTTAAAATCATCAGGTCCATGACTTGGAGCACAATGCACAATACCTGTTCCTTGTTCTGTTGTTACAAATCTTGCCTCCAACATTGGAATATCATATTCATAACCCAAGTTGAAAAAAGGGTGATTACAGATTGTGTCTTTAAAATCTTTTCCTTTAAATTTTTTAATTTCTTTATAATCTTTTATAGAGCACTCTTTTATAACTGAGTCTAATAAAGCTTCTGCAATAACTATCTTTCTATTTTTAAAATCACCATCATCATTTAATTGTATCAATACATAATCAAGAGATTCATTGTAAGCTAAAGCCTTGTTAGCAGGTATAGTCCATGGAGTTGTTGTCCAAATAATAATCTCACTTCCTTCAAGTTCTTTCAAACTAGATGATTTTACAGGAAAGGATGTATAAATAGTATCTGACTTATGATCCTGATATTCAACTTCAGCATCTGCAAGTGCTGTTTTTTCAACAGTTGACCATAAAACAGGTTTAAATCCTCTGTATAAACTACCCTCTTTTAAAAATTTTCCTAATTCCCTTACAATTTGAGCTTCAGCATCATAACTCATCGTAGAGTAATAGTTTTCCCAATCTCCTACTACACCTAGTCGTTTAAATTGACCTTTATGAACCTCAATCCATTTTTCTGCAAATGATCTGCATTCTTTTCTAAATTCAACTATCGGTACTTCATTTTTATTTTTTTTATTTTTTTTATATTGCTCTTCTATTTTCCATTCAATTGGCAGACCATGACAATCCCATCCTGGAACATAGATTGAGTCTTTTCCATCCATTTGATGAAATTTAACTATGATATCTTTTAGAATTTTATTTAAAGCAGTGCCCATATGAATATTGCCATTTGCGTACGGAGGACCATCATGTAAGACAAACTTTTCTTTACCTTTGCTCGATTGTCTAAGCTCCTGATAGAGATTAATTTTTTTCCAATATTCTAAGATTTCTGGCTCTCTTACTGGTAAATTAGCCTTCATAGAAAAAGCTGTCTTTGGAAGGTTAATTTGTGGATTACTCATTATACTCTCTTTGCTATTTTTAAATCTAATTTAATTTGAGACTTTAACTTATTAATATTTTTAAATTTTTTCTCTTTTCTTATAAATTTTAAAAACTCAACTGATAAGTGCTTATTATAAAGATTTCCAGAAAAATTAAACAAATGAACCTCCAATAAGATTTTTTTTTGATTAAATGTTGGTCTAAAACCAAGATTTGCTATCCCTTTTAAAATTTTAAGATTATTTTTTCTTAAAACTCTTACCACGTATACGCCTGGTTTAGCCAAGACATAATCTTTGATATCTATGTTGCATGTTGGAAATCCAATTTTTTTTCCAACTTGTCTACCCTTTTGAACCATTCCTTCAATAGACCATTTTCTATCTAATAATTTATTAGCTCTTTCTAGATAACCATTTTCTAAATAATTTCTAATTAAAGAAGATGAAACAATTTTTTTATTAATCAAA
>JAOHFB010000049.1 GCA_028097785.1 Candidatus Pelagibacter sp.
TACCTTGAACCATGATTGCGCTTGAAATAACGATTAAACCAATCACTATAGTTACGGCTGATATTAAAGTAACCGCAATGAACACTTTATTAAGTACAGCTGTTACTTTTGTTAAATAATCAGCAATTTTAATCATTGATAAGCTAGGCATAACTTCTAGCATTTCAGTTTCATCAAATTTATCAGTGTTGAATTTCGCTGTTGCTAAATATTCATGAGGAATGTTTTGAGCAAATTGTGGATTAAATAGCATTGCAAAGTTAATACTTAAATCACGATAATCCACTTCTCTAAAATTAATTACTTCACCATCAATTTCTCTTCCATAAATATTTAAAGTAAAAATATCTCCTAACTGAATATTAAAATCTCTTGCAACTTTAGCATCTAAAGATATTTGAAGTTCATCAGGTTTATTTACATCCCACCATTTACCTGCAACTAATGGATTATCTTCAGGAACGTCTTCAACCCATGAAGATCTTCTCTCGCTTCCAATCACCCAATAACTATCATTGTCTGGTTTGATGTAAGTGTTTGGATTAATTCCATTAATTTTTGCTATACCAGATGAAACCATTGGAACAACTTCAATATCTGCATTAGGGTCCATTTTTAATATACCTTGCTCAAACTTTTCACGCTCTCCCTTTTGAATACCCACAAAAAAATAATCAGGAGCAATATCAGGAATAGATTTAGCGATTTCTCTTTGAAAGTTTGTTCCAACTAATGCTAATGTTAAAAGTAAGGTGACACCTAACCCTAAAGACATAATGGTAATTGGAGTTATGCTTTTTGTTTGAGTTATATTTTTTATGGACACCTTTAATGAAATATTAGAGCTTGATTTAAATTTTTTAAGAAAAAAAATAATTATTCGTGAAAGAAAGAAAAATACAATCAGACAAACAAAAAATGCACCAAAGTATCCAAGACTATAAGTTGGTTGTGCTGAACCAATTGTAAATAATAAAACTAAGATAGACAGAAGTGCAAGACTTAAAACAATAGATTTTTTTGAATAATAAAATTGCAAGTTTTGAAAAACATTTCTAAATAAATTAGAAGCTTTTACTTGATCAATCGAACTTATGGTTGGGATAGAAAATATTACAAGCACCAATAAACCTACTAAAAATATTTTAATAAAATTTATTATTGAAAATACCGGATAAACATTTAATCCAAGTCCATCTGATAGGTATTTATCAGCTATTGGAACTATCAAAAAACTAGAGCCATAAGAGACAACTGTAATGACAAATAACAATATTAATAACTGAAGATAATAAAGTGTCTTTATATTTCCTGAATAAAACCCAACTGCTTTTCTAACTGCAATTGACATGTTGTTTTGGTTGATAAAAGAGAGCAACGTGTTTGCAATCCCAATACCAGCAATCAACATTGCACTTATTGAGACAAGCGATAAAAATTGTGAAAAATTATTGATAATTCTCTTAATTCCGCTCGCAGAATTTTCAGGATAACGAAGTTTTACTTTTTGATCATTTTTAAAGATATCCTCAATTCGTTTTTCTAACTCCTCAGGATTGTCTCCTTCTTTAAATTTTACTTTGTATTCGTAGTTTAAAAAGCTTCCAATTCCATTTAACTTTAATATTTCTAATGTTTGTTTGCCAGCAAGAGCCCAATCTCCAAAAGCTACAAATCCACTGACATCTGGTACTGATTTAATAATTCCAATGACTGTAAAGTTTTGGTCTTGAACTTTAACTTGTTCATTAAGTTTTATGTTAAGCGTCTTTGATAAACTTTCATTGATTAAAATAGTATTTGGTTCTTTTTGCATACGTTCATAAGCACCTGTGGGTTCAAAAACTACTTCACCATATAAAGGATATTTTTCATCAACTGTTTTTATTCTAGTAAATAAAGATTTGTTTTTTTCTCTTCCAGTTGTTGAAAGCATAGTACTAAACTCAATCATTTGAGATACAGTTGCAAATTCTTTTACCTGATTAACTAATTCAAGATCACCTTGGTTTCGATTGTAATCGATTTCTAAATCACCACCCAAAAGTGCTTTAGCATTATCGTTTAGTTCTTTTTTTAGACTATCTTCAATTGTAAAAATAGCACTTAAGATAAACAGACTAATAAATAGGGTAACAATAATGCTTGAGATTTTATGATAGTTTCTGCTTAAGTCTTTTAAAGCATATTTAAATATCAAACTAAATTCAGATCGATTATTTAATTTTTCCATCTTTTATTTTGATTTTTCTTTTTGCTTTATTTGCAAGTTTTGGATCATGCGTTACCATAATTAATGAAGATCCTTGCTCTTTGACATATTTAAATAAAATATCTGAAATCATTAGTGAGTTTTCAGTATCCAAGTTTCCAGTAGGTTCGTCCGCTAAAATTAATTCTGGTTTCATCGCGATCGCTCTTGCAATTGCAACTCTTTGTTGTTCTCCACCAGACAGTTGACTTGGTAAATTATTAAATCGATGCTTTAAACCAAATCGATCTAATAAACTTTTTGCTTCATTTTCTGGATTTTTAAAATTATTTAATTCCAAAGTTAGAGCTACGTTTTCAACTGCAGTATAATTTGGAATTAAGTAGAAAAATATATGGTGTCGAGTACAAGGGTGAAGTACACGCTGTAATGTGTTTTGCTTATACTAATGAAATTCCTAAAAGTGTTGATGAACTTGAAAAATTAAGCACTGATGCTTTTTTACAGAGTGCGATGAGAGATCAAAGTGGAGGTCAAATTGCAATTGCTTATACTGTATGGTCAAAGAAGAAGGGAGGTGGAAAGTTAATTGTAAAAGAGGTATTTAAAAAGATTAAAAAATCTAATCACTTAAATAGATTAGTTACTCTCTCGCCATTAACTGAAATGGCAACTAATTTTCATGTAAAAAATGGAGCTAAACTAATCCAAATTAATGAAACAACACAAAATTTTGAATATAAAGTCTAGTAGACCATGAATTTAAAAAATTTTTTCATTCTTATATTATGTACTTTATTAATTTTAAACTATTCTAACGTTATGGCTAATGAAGAAGCAAAATATGAAGTTATTGATAAAAATGAAATTTATGAGATTAGAAAGTATTCAGATCGTTTAGCGGTTGAAACTTCTAGAGCTGGTATAGATAGTAATTTTAGAAAATTATTTAATTACATATCAGGCAGAAATGATGCAGAAGAGAAAATAGCAATGACCACTCCAGTTACTCAAGTAGAAAAAAATGGTAATATGACTATGCAGTTTTATTTACCTTCAAAATTCAATTCAGGAAATGTACCCAATCCAAGCAAGGAAGATGTTCGAATCGTAAATATTGAAGGAGGTTATTATGCAGTTGTTAGATATTCTGGAAGAGCCTCTGATCGTAATTTTATAAAGCATAAAGAGATTTTAGAAAAAGAGTTAAAAAATAATAATATTTCAATTATAAGTCCACCCATTAGAGCAACATATGATAGCCCGTTTACACTGCCAATGAATAGAAGAAACGAAGCAATGTTTAAAGTGGAATTAAACTGATGAAATCAAAATATAAAGCTATGGTGTTATCTTGTATGGATCCAAGATTTCAAAATTTGGTTCATAATTTTCTAAAGAAAAAAAAATTAACTGGAAAGTACAGTGCTTTCACTATCGCAGGTGCTGCAGTGGGAGTTACACATAGTAAATTTAAAAAATGGCACAATACCTTTTATGATAATCTTGCAACTTCTATTCAACTTCATAAAATAGAAAAGCTTATTATTATTAATCACAAAGATTGCGGTGCTGCAAAAATTGCAAATGGAAAAAAAGAATTTAATCCTGAAAATGAAAAAA
>JAOHFB010000005.1 GCA_028097785.1 Candidatus Pelagibacter sp.
GAAAATAATATTGCTGGAAAGGTATAAAAAATAGTTTTTTCTTTGAGTGAATTGAATATCATTGAATAAAGAATTTTAATGGTAAATTAAATATAATATTTATATTAATCAATATCAGATTTCATAGTTTTAATCATATAAAATTCAATGTAATATAATTTTAAATTAAATATTAAGACCATAATTATCATATGAGCAACGCATTAATAATCTACTCACTATTGAGTTTTTTATTTTTATTTATATGTGCAAAATTATCATACAAATTAAACTTAGTTGATTTTCCAAATAAACGAAAAATTCACTCTAAACCAACCGCCTATACAGGTGGAATTGCAATTTCTTCTGCTTTTGTTTTATCTATTTTAATATTAGAGATTTCAGATAATTATTTAAATTTAATATTATCAATGGCTTTTTTGATATCTATAGTTGGGCTAATTGATGATAAATTTTCTTTAAATGTGGGTGGTAAATTAAGTTTACAAATCATACCAATTTTTTATTTAGTTTTTTTTGAAAATTTTTTTTTAAAAGATTTAGGAGACTACAATTATTTTAAACTAGAATTGGGAGCTTTTGTAATGCCATTTTCTTTAATCTGCGTGTTGTTTTTAATTAATGCATTTAATTATTTTGATGGATTAGACGGAACCTTGAGTTTTACATCAATTTCTGTGCTAGCTATTTTATACTTTTTAGCTCCTAATCAAAATTTTCAATTATTTTTAATAATAATATTTATACCATTGGGTATTTTTTTATGTTTTAACTTTAATGTTTTTAAATTTCCCAAAATGTTTTTAGGAGATAGTGGTAGCTTGTTAATTGGTTTTGTAATATCTTTTATCTTAATTTACTTAGCTAATAGAAATTTTATTCACCCAATCGTACTAGCGTGGTCTATAGTAATTTTTGTTTATGAATTTTTATCTATCAATATTATTCGAATAAAAAATAACAAAAATCCTTTTAAAGCAGGGCAGGATCATTTACATCATATATTATTTAAAAAAACTAAATCTATATTTCTAACTAATTTCTTTATTTCGATCACAAACATTATTTTATTTATTGGTGGTTACTCTTGCTTTTTATTAATTAGTCCTTATTCTTCATTGTTGTTGTTTGTAGTTTTATTTATATTTTTTGTAATTTTAAGAGAAAAAATTTCAAAATAGTTAAAAAAAGTTAATTTTAGTTTTTTTTTAAACCAAGACTTAATATTTCATTATAAATATTCATATGATTTTGAACAATTTTTTCAATTGGAAATTCTTTTTCTGCATATTTTCTTCCCTCTTTACCCATTGCTATTCGTTCTTGAGGATGTTCAATTAACCATCTTATTGCTTCAGTTAATTTCTGAAAATCTTTTACTGGAACAAGCAAGCCTGTTTTATTTGGAATAATAGCCTCTCTGCAACCAGGAACATCTGTTGTTACAATTGATCTACTTGCTGCTGCAGCCTCAATAAGTGATTTGGGCAATCCTTCACGATATGATGGCAAACATATAATATGAGAATTTGCATACAATTTTGGAATATCTTTTTGATAACCTAAAATTTCAACGCAACCTTCCTCCTTTAATGTTTTCAAATCACTATTATTTAATCCTGCTGGATTATTTGAATCTAAGCTTCCTGCTAGCCAAAAGCGAACTTGAAAATTTTGTTTCTTAAGAAGCCTTGCTGCAGAGACAAATTCATAAACACCTTTATCTTTTAATAAACGAGCAGCAAAACATACAATTGGTGTTCCCTTAGGTTCTTCAAAATTTGAAAATTTTTTCAAATCTATACCAGAACCCCTCAATAATTTAGTCTTGGACACATTTAAAACACCCCAGTTAACTAATTCTTTCAAATCATCTTCATTTTGAACAATAACTATTTGGTTCTTGTGATTAAAAGCTAATTTATAAATAGGGTAAAGTAACAAAAGTAAAAATTTAACTTTCAAATTTTTGCTAATGAATAAGGTCCCTAGTCCAGAAACTGCAGATACAACACCTGGTATATTTGTTAAACGACAAATAACTCCTCCGTAGAGATAGGGCTTAATTGTAATCAAATGTACAATATCAGGTTTTTCTTTTTTGAAAAAATTCCAAATATAAAAAAAAGTTATTAAATTTTTTAAAGGGTTAATGCTACCACGATACATGGGAATGAAATTGATCTTAAACCCTTTTTTCTCCAATAACTTAGGATCAGTATTTCCTTGCTCGCCATATCCAATAACTACCTCAAAGCCTTCAGTTAACGCAGCTTCTGCAATTGGTAATCGATGTGAAATAAAAAAACTTAAATCATTTACAAGAATTAATAGTTTTTTATTTTTTTTCATAAATTGAGGATCACTATATAATTAAAAAATAAATTACCTCATAAATAATATGCTGTTAATCAGTTGTTTTCTTCTATCCATGCTTGAAACATCAAAACATTCCATAATAAATATTGCCAATTTTGTTTACCAGAAAGATGTTCTTCCCACTTATCTCTAATTAATTTTGCATTAAAATAATTTTCTTGGATTAATCTTTTTTCACTTAATAAACTTTCTGCCCAATCTTTAAGTGACCCTCGCAACCAAGCGTCTAAAGGAATTCCAAAACCCATCTTGGGTCTTTCTATTAAATTACTTGGAACATATTGACTAAGAATTTTTTTTAAAATCCACTTTCCTTGACCTTTTCTAAATTTTAGATCGTGAGGAATTTTCCAAACATATTCAATTAGTTTATGATCAAGAAATGGAGCTCTTGTTTCAAGTGAGGATGCCATAGAAGCTCTGTCAATTTTAACTAAAATGTCATCTGGCAAATAAGTTAAAGCATCTAAAACCATCATTTGCTGTTGCGCATTTAGCATATCGAGTTTTGGTTTGAATTGAGTGAGTAAAGTTCCTGGCTCCTTACTACCTATTACAACCTCGGTTGGATTTTGCCAATGCGAACGAAGCATATAATAAAGATCATGCAATGTTTTAGCTTCCAATGCGTATCCAAATTTATGAATTTTATCGCCAAAATTGCTATAATTATTTAAGCCAGGCAAAAGCTTTGATATTTTATTCCATCCTTGTGGTGATATTGAATGAAGTCCAGATGAAAAGATTTTTCGAAAAGACAATGGTGTTAAACGAAATATATTTGAGAATTTTTTACTAATTACATGTCGATTATAACCACAAAATAATTCATCTCCTCCATCACCGGAAAGAGCAACTTTTACTTGCTGCTTTGCAAGTTGTGAGACTAAAAAAGTTGGGATTTGTGATGAATCTGAAAATGGCTCATCATATATGGATGGGATTTTTGGTATCACTTCCATAGCTTTTTTTGGAGAAATATAAAGCTCTGTATGATTAGTGCCAAGATGTTTTGCTATTCTTTTTGCATATTTTGCTTCATCATAATCTCCTTCATCAAAACCTATTGTGAAAGTTTTAATAGGTTTATTAGATTGTAACTGCATAAGAGCAGCTATAGTTGTTGAGTCTATTCCACCAGAAAGAAATACTCCTAACGGTACATCAGATACCATTTGTTTTTTTACTGATAACCGTAAGTTTTTATCGAGATCTTTTTGGACATCTTTTTCACTAAGTGAAAACTGCTTGTCACATCCTTTAATTGCTGTTTCAGCTAAAGACCAATAAATTTTAGAACTTGGTAATAAACTATTTTTTAAGTCATTTTGACTTAATTGTAAAAAATGTCCAGGTAACAATTTATAGATATTTCTATAAATGGAGTAAGGCGCTGGTATACAGTTATGGCGTAATTGAAGTGCAATAGCATCTCTGCTAATCTCTTTATTAAATTCAGGGTGAACTTTGAGTGATTTCAATTCTGAACTAAATAAAAAGACTTTATTATCACCTCTACCCTGCCACCCAAAATATAATGGTTTTTCTCCTATGCGATCTCTTGCCAATGTCAGACTACGATTTTTTTGGTCCCAAAGCCCAAAAGCAAACATTCCATCAATTTTTTGTAACGTAATTTCAATTCCCCAAAAATCTATTGCTTCTAGCAATACTTCAGTATCAGAGTTTCCACTCCATTTTATATGGGAATTATTTTTTTCAAGCTCTTTTCTAATTTCTAAATAATTATAAATTTCACCATTATATGTTAATATAAATCTTTCTGAACTAGATCGCATTGGTTGATTTCCAGCTACAGATAAATCTATAATGGATAATCTTTGGTGACCAAAAACAATACCTGAATTTTTATCAAGCCAAGTACCATTGGTATTTGGGCCTCGATGAGAAATAGCCGAATTCATTTTTACAATTATGTTATTAAATGTTGATGAGGATTTTGAATAAAATCCGTTAATTCCACACATTTTTATTTCTTTTTAAACCCAATTGCTGTCCAATAAGGAGCACTTTTTTTGAATTTAATTTTCTCAAGCCCAGATTCTTTCATCATTTTGTGTATTTCTTTTTTTGTAAAGCGTTTTTCAAGTGGCGTTCCAAATCTGTCTCTCGAGTCTGTACGCATCACATAAAAACTTTTAGTACGGTAAAAATACAAAGGAAAATTTTTAAGATTCAATCCAAGACTCTCAGCAAATAATAAAAATTTTGCAATAGGATAATAAATAAAAAGTGCAATCATATCACAAATCAAAAACTTTAAAAATTTTGGCAATCTATGAATAAAAGATCGTATATAATCTGATACAAGCCATAAAAACCTAAACCAAGCAGGACGGTTATCAAAAAAATAATATATATAAAGTAAAAATGGTGCTCCAGGTTTTAATAGTTTTACACAAGAATTTATAGCTAAATTCGTTTTTGGAACATGATGTAAAACTCCTAATGAATATCCAAAATCTTGGCTATTTTTTTTAAGATTATTTTTATCCAAAGATTTTTTATAATACTTAATGTTTTTAAATTTTTTAAGATTTTTTTGAGCTACTTTAATTGCATCAGATGGGTCGATACAATTCAATAAACCCACGTTTGGGGCTACAAATTTAGCCCATCTACCACTTCCACAACCCATATCAAATCCTTCTGATGATTTTGATAATTTTTTAAAAGGAAATATTGAAAAATAATTTTTAAAAATCTTATAAGCTTCTTGATTTTCCATTCCAGTTTGATCAAAATGTGACCACTCATCACCAAAACTTTGCACTGTTTTTTTATCTAAATTTTTCATTAATAAAAGTTTTATAATTTTAAGTCTACTTTATTAGAGTTAAATAAATTTTTTAAATCAAAAATCACAGAATTTTTTTTACACAAATTCTTTATATTAGTTAAACCTATTTTTTTATACTCATTATGTGCAACAGCAATCAAAACTACATCATAAGCCTTTTGTTTAATTTTTGATTTTGGATAATTACCATATGTTTTTTTTATTTCTTCTTTATCCGCCCAAGGGTCGTGTAAGTCTAAAGTGCACTTTAATTTTTTTAATTTGTTAATAACATTTTGCACACCAGAATTACGAATATCAGGACAATTTTCTTTAAACGTCAAACCCATTATTAAAATTTTAGATTTTTTTACTTGAATATTTTTTATTTTCATTTTCTTAATTAGTTTTGAGACTACGTAGTTTCCCATATTATCATTTAGCTCTCTCCCTGCTAAAATAATCTTTGGATCGTAACCAATATTTTTTGCTTTATATGTGAGATAATAAGGATCAACACCAATACAGTGACCTCCTACTAGACCTGGTCTGAATGGTAAAAAATTCCATTTACTGCCTGCAGCACTTAATACGGCCTGTGTATCGATATCCATTTTACCAAACAATATTGATAATTCATTTATTAAAGCAATATTTAAATCACGTTGCGTATTTTCAATAACTTTTGCAGCCTCAGCAATTTTAATACTAGGAGCTTTGTGAGTACCTGCGATAATTATATCTGCATACAAATCATCTATAATATTTGCAATCTTTTGTGTTGACCCTGAAGTAACTTTTTTAATTTTTGAAATAGTATATTTTTTGTCCCCAGGATTTATACGTTCTGGACTATACCCACAAAAAAAATCTTTGTTAAATTTTAATTGTGAATATTTTTCTAAGGCAGGAACACACACCTCTTCAACACACCCAGGGTACACTGTTGACTCATAAATAATTAAATCTCCTAAATTAATAATTTCTCCAATTAGCTTAGATGCGTTTAAAAGAGGTCTCAAATCTGGTTTTTTTGATTTATTTATAGGTGTTGGGACAGTAATAATGTAGCAATTGGAAGATTTAAGATCTTTTTTATTATGTGTAAAATCTATTCGATTTGATTTTTTTAAATCTTTTTTGCTAAATTCAAAATTTTTATCTTTTCCATAGTTAAGTTCTTTAATTCTTTGTTTATTATTATCATAACCAACTAATTTTCTTTTTTTTGCAAATTCTAATGCAAGAGGCAAACCCACATAACCTAAACCAATTACTGCCAATTTGAGATCTTTGTGACTTTTAATCATATTTGATAATAATCTTTATACCATTCAACAAATTTAGTTACACCCTCAGTAACTGATGTAGTGGGTTTATAATTAAATTTTTTCTCAAGATTATCTACATTTGCACACGTGTCTGGTACATCTCCTGGCTGCAATGGTAAAAAATTTATCTTTGCTTTTTTTCCTAAAGTTTTTTCAAGAACAGTTATATAATCCATAAGATTTACAGATTTATTATTACCTATATTATAAATGCACCATGGTGCTTTACTAGTAGCTGGATCTGGATTATCACTATTCCAATTAACATTACTAGTTGCTGGACTATCAATCGTTTTTATAATACCTTCCACAATATCCTCAATATATGTAAAATCTCTAGTGTGGTTACCATGATTGAATACATCAATTGATTTTCCAACCAAAATATTTTCTGTAAATTTAAACAAAGCCATATCAGGTCTTCCCCAGGGTCCATAAACTGTAAAAAATCTTAGACCAGTAGTTGGTAGTTTGTAAAGATAACTGTACGAGTGTGCCATAAGTTCATTGGATTTTTTTGAGGCTGCATAAACAGACAATTGATGATTGACGCTATCATGCTCTGAAAAAGGAATTTTAGTATTAGCTCCATAAACACTTGATGTGCTAGCATATACTAAATGGTCTACATTGTTATAACGACAGTTTTCTAAAATATTTGCAAATCCAACAATATTACTATTAACGTAAGCAAGTGGATTTTCCATAGAATAACGAACACCTGCTTGAGCTGCCAAGTTAACTACTTTTTTGATTTTACTTTCTTTAAAAACTTTATCTAAATTTTGCCGATCACTAAGATCTACTTTAAAATGCTTATAGTTTGTATATTCAGCCAATCTTTTAATTCTTGCATCTTTAATCCTAGGATCATAATAATCATTATGATTATCAATACCCAAAATATTATCTCCTCTTTTTAATAATTTTTCACATAAAGCATGGCCTATAAAGCCTGCTGATCCAGTAACAATTGTTGTCATTTATTTATCAAATTATATATCTATTTACTTTAAAACTGCAAAAATTGAATTCCATATTAAATTAAAAAAAAATTATTAGAGTAAGTTTTATATATTGTTTTTATTATTTCAATCTTTTTGAGAATTAATACTTCTTAGTTTAGATTTAAATTGAAACCTATAAGCTTTAACCTTATATAATTCATAAGTTAAACCAATTACATACAATACAATAAAAGGATACCTATATCTTGCAGCAGTACCTACGTTGAAAATCACGATCCCATATATTGCAAACACAAATAAAATATAAGAGAGCCATTTAATAGTTATCATTTTACTTTGTGTAAAAGATTTTTTTGTAAAAATTATTAATAAAAATGTAATAATCAGATTTTCAAAAGATTGTACTAATTGTAAATTATTAGCAGCTTCCCAGGGAAATGGTTTAAACAAATAATAAAATGAACCAATAGCTCCTTGAGCTAAAAATTGATATAGTCCATCTACAGGCTTATAATATGCTGCTTCTCCACTATTTTCCCTGTAAAAATGATTTCTATATTTATCTAGTAATGTCAAAGTCTCTTCATAAAATAGCATGAAAACCAAAATCAAAATTATAAATATTGTATATCTAAATAGATTATTAAATTTATTTTTATCGAAAATTATAAAAAATAAAAATAGAGACAACATAAAGAAAAGATTTTGGAATTTTAGCAACAATAAAGGGCTTACAAATATAAAAAATTTTAAATATTTCTTATCAATTAAAAATACTACACTTACTATCATAATAATAAGTATCAACGGATCTCTTAAGCTTAACGATGTATAAAAAACTAAACTTGGATAAAAAAGTAAAATTAGTAAAGGTAACCCTTTTAGAAATCTTTTGCTGTATAGCCATAAAAAAACAAATATAAATAAAAACCAATTAAAAAAACCAACACTTTTAATAGTTTCTACATATGGAAGTGGAAGAAATGATAGAACTGATGAAGTGATATAAAATTTAATAAATTTATTTTCAATTAATTCTTCAAAACTATACATAAAATTTAATGCCCTAGTATTCTCCATTGCTCGAAAGTAATGCCATTGATCAGGGAATAAGGCATTAGGAAATAAAACATCATTCATTAGAAAGGGCATGGATGAATAAATAGATAATACTAAACCTATCCAAATAGGTATCATCCTCATCTTACATGCTACAATTATAAAAATTAAGCAAATAAGAAAATTAGCTATATCAAAAATAAACATCACAATTAATTAATAATTTTCTAAATAATTTTTTGCCATATTTTCAAAATTAAATTGCAAAACTTGCTGTCTTGAAAATCTTGAAATTTTTCTAGTTCCTAAATTATTAAGATTATTAATTGATATTTGGATACCTTTTTTCCAACTTTTAATTGACCTTGTTTTATTAATTAAAGTCACAGATGGATTTTGATATCCTAAAACTTCTTTCAATCCCTCAACATTTGAGGCTACGATTGGCAAACCTGTTGACATTCCCTCTACTGCAACTAAACCAAAACCTTCTACTAAAGAGGGTATAATTTGTATATCAGCTTTATATAGATATTTTTTGATATTGTCTGACCAACCTACTAATTTTACTTTCTCCTCCAATTTTAAACTTCTAATTAAGTTTTGAAGTTTTCTTCTTTCAGGACCTTCACCAACAATCGTGTAACTTTCAATATCATCCTTTATTTCTGCAATGGCAGCTATAGAAGTCGAAAAATTCTTCTTGTAGGTCAAGGATCCTAAAGAAATTAATCTTGGAGGACGTTTTTTAATTGAGGTTCTCTTGTGCAATGGAAGAATCCTGGATCCATTCGTTATTGTAACTATACGATCTTTAATTTTAGGCCCTACCCATTTGGCTAATGCCTTGTGAACTCCGTGACTTATACAAACTATAGAGTCATAACGTGAATATATTAATCGATCAATAATCCTAAAAAAGGGAATTTTTCTTCGTCTATTTGTCGTATCATGCTCTGTATAAATTAGTTTGACATTTTTTAAACCTACCACGGCAAAAAATGTGAAAAAAAATGGCCAAGTAAGATGAACATGAATGACTAATTTTTTTTGGTTTTTTAAAAATTCTTTTAATTTTTTACGTAAATAAAAAATTATTAAGGGATTTCTACGATGCATATTTAATATAATTTCATTTTTTTCTAATTTGATTAATTTTCCTGTAAAATAGATAACCGAGGAGTCTAAATTTTTATTTAGATTGATTTTATGAAGGTTTCTAACAGCAACTTCGGCTCCCCCTCCTTTGATTGAAGAAATTATATGAACGATTTTTTTGGATGAATTGTCTTGTTCAATTATTTTGTCAAATAATTTTTGAAAATTGGCATTAAATTTCGTAATTGTTTTATAGGTTTTGATAGAAAATATGTAAAATATTGATGATATAAATAATATAACAAAAATTAATGGAAAGAAATGATATAATCTATTACGTTTTATGAAATGAAAACGGGTCAAAAATCCTGAGTACAATAATCTTAATTTATATTTAATATCTGCACTTATTGGCACATTATAAAATAATAAAGGTTCTTTGATAACTGCATATCTACTAAATTCTAAGGCTCTGAGCAATAATTCATAGTCTTCACTTGCTATGTTAGAGTGGTATGTAAAATTTTTAAAAAATTTTGCTCGTGCCATCCAAGTGGGATGAGGTAATCCTAATGCTCTAAGATAAAATGTAAATTTTTTTGGGCTATACAGTCTAAGATCAGATACACCTGATACTTTATTATTTGTAAAAAAAATAATATTTGATGCAACTAAGTCGATATTAAGGTTTTTTTTTAAATAATTTAGTTGTACCTCTAGTCTCTTAGGAATAGCAACATCATCACCATCCATCATGGCAATAAAATCTCCTTTAGCTTTTTTAATACCTATATTTCTGGAGCTTGCCCCTCCAAGATTTTTATGATTTTCTAAATAAATTATCCTTTTATCTTTGAAAGACTTAATAATTTTCTTTGTTTTATCAGTAGAGCAATCGTTGATTATAATTAGCTCAAAATCACGGTATGTCTGGTTGATAATAGATTTTATTGAGTTTGCAATAGTTTTCTCATTATTAAAAGTTGGGAGGATAACTGAAATCATCAATTCAATATATAATTTTTCTTAAAAAAAACTATGTAAAAGTAAATTGTTAGAAGAGACATGGAGATTGACAAACAGTATAGGTACATTCGAACAGTAAAAATATTCATATAGATAAGTGTTGTAAAAAGAATACATAATCCTAACACAACAATTAATGGCTTTTTGAATAAAGAAATTTTATTTTCTCCAATAAATAAAACGCAGAGTGAGTTCAATAAAGATATTGATAATGTACTTATTGAAATAGGAATTAAAAAAAATGATATCTCATGACTATTAACATTACTTCCTAGCCATAGATTAAGTATTGTGTCTAAATATAAATTTATGATTATTAGCGGTATAAGCAAAACAATAAATTGTGCAATCACTATCTGGGAAAAATATTTTTTACGACTCTTTATATCTTTTTCTGCAAACATGTAAATTTCAGGTGTTAAATAACCAATAAAAGGCGATATTATAAATGGAACAACTGAACTTAACATAAAAGCAATTCCAAAATAAGATATTGATAATGGATCTAAAATTCCAAAAACTAAAATCTTATCAAATTGTTGCAATATCATGAATAATATAATTATTATTCCAAAATTGTTTTCCTTATATTCACTCGCAGTCTGATTAATTTGGCCCTTAAAATTTTGAATTTTTTTATTAAATATATTTGTAATAAAAAATCTTTGTAAAGTTATAAGCAATAATGAAAACATAATTGTTACCAATATTATATAATTGATATTAATCTCTTTTATAAAAGAAAGATAAATTACTATGCACCATTTAATAATTGTAATAATAAAAGAAGAAATATTTAATTTATAATGTTGCTTTAGACCATTTAATGTATCTGTATAATAAATTTCATAAATTTTAATCAATACAGCGATAGATATTAAAAAAAATGTTAATTCTACTTTTTGAAATGATTGATAACTATCTGAATTAAATTTTACTAATAGAAAGAATAAAAATATTATTGAACCAAGAAACCTTACAAATATTTTATTTTCATTTTTATAAAAAATTTCTATACTTTTTCTAGTTTTATGATTGCTAAGATTAATGTTAACCATTAATCTTCTAGCAATTTGATTACTTCCAAATAGAATGAAATAAATGACTGGTAGTAAAATATTTATTAAGGCAAATAATGACCATTCTTTTAGACCTAGGTTTGAAATTAAAACTGGTGTAGCAACTATGCTACCCAGAACGGCACCTAAGGGGCCTAAATAATTAATATATAATTGACCTTTTTTTAACGCTTCTTTTATCATTAATTCAAATAGTTTAGGTATGTTGAAAATAATTAATTATCAACTAGAATTAAATATTAAACTATCATTCTAATACTGTGGTTGCCAGTATTCAGATATCAAAAACAATGTTAAAAAATAATTGTTCTTTGATTATAAAACAACAACCAATCAATTTTGATAAATAAAACAATATATATAGAGATAAATATTAATCAGTCTTTTTCATTAAAGATGTTAAAAATTGCCAAAAATATTGTTTTAAATTTTAATGAGAAAAAGATAGCTCATAGTTATTTAAATATTTATAAGATAATCTTAAAAACAAATAAAATTTAACTTAATTTAATGTTTTTTTATAAAATTTACTAATTTTAAGTTTTTTTTCCCAATCGATAGAACTTTGAATAATTTTTCTGATATTGTTATATCTAGGACTCCATTTTAATATTTTCTTAAATTTTTTTGTATTAGAATAAATTTGAGAAATATCACCTGGTCTTCTATCTTGATATTTAATAATTAAATTTTTTTTTATTTTTTTTAATATATTTACTATTTCAAGAACCGAATAACCTTTTCCATACCCGCAATTTAATATAAAGGATTTTTTTACTTTTTGTAAATAATTTAAACCTTTAATGTGAATATCTGATAAATCTGACACATGTATATAGTCTCTAATGCATGTACCATCTTTCGTTTTATAATTAGCACCAAAGATACTTATTACTGGTCTTTTTTTTAAAGATTGTATCGCAATATTTTTAATTAAATGTCCATGTGATGTTTCAATTTCTCCAATTTTACCTGATACACTTGCACCAGCAACATTAAAATATCTTAGTATTCCATACTTATATTTATATTTTTTGGAATATTTAATTATTAACCTTTCGCCCGCAAATTTTGTATACGCATAGTATCCTTGAGGATTTGGTTTTTTTCTCTCGCTAACACTACCTTTGATATTTCCGTAAATCGAACAAGAGGAAGAAAAAATAAAATTTTTAACTTTTGAGTTTTTGCAAGCTAATACTAGGTTGCGAGTTCCATCAATATTATTTTTTTTATATTTTGATTTTTTTTTTTCAGACTCACTAATATTTAAATAGGCTGCGAGATGAATTATTGTTTTAATATTATTTTCTATGATAATTTTTTTTACTAATTTAATATCTTTAATATCTCCTTTAATAAATTTTGCTTCTTTATTAATTAATTTTTTATGTCCTGTTTCTAGATTATCTAGAATAATAATGTCATTTTTTTTTTTAATAAGCCGCTCAACAATATGACTGCCGATATATCCAGCTCCACCAGTTATCAAAATACTCATGTATTAATGTAATTAATTAATTTTGATTATACTACAATCTAAAATATTTTGTTTATAAAATAATTGAATTAAATATTAAATTGTGTTCTTTAATATATCCATATACTAGTTTTTTAAATGATAAAAAGTAAAATTGAAAAAATAATAAATAGTTTTTTTTCTTTGTTTAACTTAAAAATTATCAAATTAAATTCACTTGAGCCGATTAATCTAACAAAATCAGAAATTAATCCTATTAGTGCACAATATGCAGTTGATCAAAAATCAATAATAATTGAAATTGATTTGAAAAATGGCAGGACAAATAATTGGTTTGATTTAACAGATAGTATTTTAGATCCAGTAATATTTGCTATTAAAAATGCTTTAAAAAAAAATTTAAAAGATAAAATTTTATATAAAGATATTAGAACTTAAAAAAAGATGAATACACAAAAATGCTTTCTGAAAAAGCTTAAAAGATTTTATAGTAAGGATGTAATAGGTTAGACTGCAGGTAAAATGAATTTAGCTCCAATAGTATTATTTGTATATGATAGGCAAGATCATGTAAAACAGACAATAGAAGCGTTAAAAAAAAATGAGTTAGCTCTTAATAGTGAGCTATTTATTTATTCTGATGCAGCTAAAAACAAAAATGGAGAAGGTAAAGTAATTAAGGTTAGACAATATATTAAAAATTTAGAGGGCTTTAAAAAAGTTACTATATTCGAGAGAAACAAAAATTTGGGACTTGCTAGTTCAATTATTAATGGGGTTACAAAGATTGTAAATGATTATGGTAAAGTCATTGTGCTAGAGGATGATTTAGTAACAAGTCCCTTTTTTTTAAAATATATGAATGAAGCTTTAGAATTATATAAAGAAGAAAGAAGAGTTGCTTCTATACACGGCTATATTTATCCAATAGAAAATTTGCCAGAAACTTTTTTTATCAAAGGTGCTGATTGTTGGGGGTGGGCAACTTGGAGAAACAAATGGTCAATTTTTGAGAGCAGTGGTCAAAAATTGTTAGATGAAATAAATAAAAGAAATCTTCAAAAAGAAGCAGATTTTAATAATTCATATGAATATACAAAAATGCTGAAAGAACAAATAAAAGGTAAAAATAATTCTTGGGCAATAAGGTGGTACATGAGTGCATTTTTAAAAGATATGGTTACACTTTATCCTGGACAAAGTTACGTGCAAAATATTGGACATGGTGCAGAGGGAACACACTGCAAAACTGAAACAGATTTTTTTAAGGTAAATTTAAATAATAAATTTAAATTATCTAGAATTGATGTAAACGAGAACTTAATTGCAAGGAAGAAAATAGAAAAATTTTATAAAGGTGCAAAGATAAGTGTATTTAAAAGATCAATATCAAAAATCCTAAGTCTTATAAAATGAAAAGATTACTACCTCCTATATTACTTGAATTTTATTCAAGATATCAAAATAGAAAATATGGTTGGAAAGGAGATTATAAAACATGGAAAGAAGCAAAAGATATTTCTACTGGGTATGAAACCAATGAAATAATTTTAAAAGTTAAACAGTCATTGCTTAAAGTTAAAAATGGTGAGGCTGTTTATGAACGAGATAGTCTAATATTTGATGAAATTCATTATTCTTGGCCACTATTAGCTGGACTTATGTTTGCTTCTGCGAGTTCTAATGGAAAGTTACAAGTACTTGATTTTGGTGGAAGTTTGGGGAGCACGTATTTTCAAAATAAAAAGTTTTTAGATAGATTTGATAATTTATCTTGGAGCATTGTAGAACAAAAACATTTTGTAGATGTGGGGCAAAGTGAATTTGCAGATCATAGGCTTAAATTTTATCATGATTTAGAAAGTTGTATAAAACATCAAAAACCCAATATTTTAATACTTTCAGCTGTGTTGCATTATATAGAAAAACCTTATGAGATACTGCATAAAATTTTGAAAAATAATTTTGATACCATTTTAGTAGACAGAACACCATTTAGTAAAACTAATAAAAAAATAAAATTGCAAACAGTCCATCCTAGCATTTATAAAGGAAGCTACCCTTGTTGGTTTTTTGATGAATTGGAATTTATTAATTATTTTGAGAAGAATAATTATAATGTAATAGAGTCATTTGAAGCCAAAGATGACAAAAGTAAAGATTGCAATTTTAAAGGATTTATAATTCAAAAAAATGAAATAGATGCATAACTACTGTACGTTATTTGATAGCAACTACTTAACACGAGGTTTGGCTATGTACGAATCTCTTAAAAAATGTAGCAACAATTTTCATTTGTTTATATTTGCTTTTGATTTAAGAAGTTATAATTTATTAAAAAAACTTAATTTAGTCTCTACTACAGTTATTTCTCTGAAAGAATTTGAAGATGAAGAGTTGATAGAAGCAAAAAAAGACAGAACGCCAGTAGAGTATTGTTGGACTTGTACTCCATCGGTTATTAAATACTGTATTGAAAATTTTAATCTTGATGGCTGCACTTATCTAGATGCAGATCTTTATTTTTTTTCAAATCCAGATGTTTTAATTGAGGAGATGGGAAGCAAATCAATCTTATTAACAAAACACCGTTACACTCCCATGTATGATCAAAGTTTAGAATGTGGGATCTATAATGTACAGTTTTTAACTTTTAAAAATAATAAAAAAGCCATGAAAGCTCTAAATTGGTGGAGAAAAAATTGTATTGCATGGTGTTATTCTAGAATTGAAGATGGAAAAATGGGTGATCAAAAATATCTTGATGACTGGACTTCTAGATTTGAAGACGTTCATGTACTAGAACATTTGGGAGGTGGAGTAGCGCCATGGAATATTCAGCAATATAAACTTGAAGAAAAAGCTTTTGAATTGGTTTTTTATCATTTTCATGCATTAAAATTTTTACTTCATAACAAAGTAGATCTAGGTAATTATAAATTAAGAAAAGAGGATATAAAATTACTTTATAAACCTTATTTAATGCATTTAGAAAAAATTAAAAATGAAATTTATATTATTGATGATAACTATAATTATCATGGCATTCTTAAGCCAAAAAAATTCTATTGGAAAGACCCGATAAGATTTATAAAAAGATTGTTAAACAAAAGCTATAATATTTACAGTAAAAATTATATTTTAGAATTATAATGGCATATTTAATAGATTTACCAACATTCAGAGATGCTACTGGCAATTTAACTGTTGTTGAAAAGTTACTCCCTTTTGAGATAAAAAGATTCTATTATATTTATGATGTTAAAGATATAAGGGGCGGGCATCGACATAAAAAAACTAAGCAGGCTCTTATTTGTTTAGGAGGAAAATGCGAAATATATGTTAACGATGGTCTTAAGGAAAAAATATTTATTTTGGATTCACCAACTAATTGTTTAATAATTGAAACTAAAGATTGGCATACAATGGACAAGTTTTCAAAAGGCTCAACTCTTTTAGTTTTTTCATCAGAATATTATGACAAGGACGATTATATAAATGAAGAGTATCCAAAATGATTGAATATGACAATCTAAAGCTTGTTAACAAAAAACTTTTTGAAAAGTACAAAGATAATTTTAATAATATTTTAGAAAGTGGCTGGTTCATATTAGGAAGTCAGGTTAATAAGTTTGAAGATGAATTTGCTAGTTTTTGTGAAACAAAATATTGTATAGGTGTGGGTTCTGGATTAGACGCATTGACCTTAGCCATAGATTCTTTTAAGTTTTCTAAGGGTAGCGAGATAATAGTTCCCGCCAATACTTACATTGCAACTATTTTAGCGGTTGTTAGAAATGGATTTAAGCCTATTTTGGTTGAACCAGATATTTCGACATACAATATTGATTATAATAAAATAGAGGAAAAGATTACCAAAAATACGAAAGCAATTTTAGTTGTACATTTGTATGGAAAATCCTGTGAGATGAAAAATATAATGTCTATTGGAAAAAAATATAACCTAAAAATAATTGAAGATGCATCGCAAGCACATGGGGCAAAATATAAAGGGAAAGTTGTAGGGAGTTTTGGAGTTGGTTGTTTCAGCTTTTATCCTACGAAAAATCTTGGAGCTCTAGGAGATGCTGGTGCAATCACTACAGATGATGAAATTTTAGCAAAAAAATTAAAATCTTTAAGAAATTATGGTTCATCGAAAAAATATTTCAATGATGATTTAGGATACAACTCAAGATTAGATGAAATTCAAGCAGGGCTTCTATCAGTTAAGCTTAAAGTGCTTGATGATATTAATAATCATAAGAAAAAATTAGCAAGTATTTATTTTGACAATTTAGATGATAGATTTACTAAACCAGTTCTTCATGAAGACTTTTATGATGTTCATCATATATTTAATATTAGATGTGAGAAACGAGATAGACTTAAAACTTATTTGCTAGAAAATGGTATTAAAACTGAAATACATTATCCAGTCGCTCCTCACAAACAAAGCGCTATGAAGGGTTTAATCGATGGAGAGTATCCTATAAGTGAGCAAATACACAATACAACTTTAAGTTTACCAATATCTTATTTTCATACTAAAGAAGATATTGTTAAAGTGTGCGAAGTGATGAATGGATGGTTAAAATGAAGGGAATAATTCTTGCAGGTGGAAGTGGAACCAGGCTTTACCCTATAACTAAGGGGGTAGTGAAACAATTACTTCCCATTTACGACAAGCCAATGATCTACTATTCTTTGTCTGTACTAATGTTTGCTGGAATAAAAGAGATTTTAATAATTTCTACTCCTAAAGATATAGATAGATTTAAGGATATTTTTGGAGATGGGAGTTATTTAGGAATTCAAATAGAATATGCCCAACAAGAGTATCCAAATGGTATCGCAGAAGCTTTTATTATAGGAGAGAAATTTATAGGAAACGATGAAGTTTGTTTGGTTCTTGGAGATAACTTAATATATGGTGAAGGATTAATTAAATTACTTCAAGATAGTAAACAAAAGGTTAAAAATAAAAATAAAAGTGTTGTTTTTGGTTATTATGTAGATGATCCTTCTGCTTATGGAGTTGTAGATTTTGACTCAAATAACAAAGTTACAAGCATTGAAGAAAAGCCCCAGAGCCCGAAAAGTAATTATGCAGTTATTGGCTTATATTTTTATCCTAATGATGTTATTCAAATGGCAAAAAAAGTTAAACCATCACTTTCAGGCGAGTTACAGATAACATCAATTAATCAAGAATATTTAAATTTAGAAAGAATTGATGTAAAAATTCTAGGGCGTGGTTTTGCTTGGCTTGATACAGGAACACATGAAGCATTGCTTGAAGCTAGCAAATTTATTGAGGTTATAGAAAAACGGCAAGGTCTTAAAATTGCCTGTCTTGAGGAGATAGCATATAATCAAGGTTATATTTCAAAAGATCAATTAATTAAAGTTGGCAACGAATTGTCAAAAAATAGTTATGGAAAATATCTTTTGAAAATAGCAAATTTAAGAAATCATTAAGAAAGTTATTTATAAATTTATTTTTCAATGAATAAAAAAATATTAGTAACGGGTGGAGCTGGTTTTATCGGTTCAGCAGTTGTACGTCATATAATTAAAAATACTAACCATATTGTTATTAATGCAGACAAACTTACTTACGCAGGTAATTTAGAATCTTTATCATCAATTCAGAATGATCAAAGATATACTTTTGAGCAAGTAGATATCTGTAATTCTGTTAATATCTCAAAGATTTTTAAAACACATCAACCTGATTTTGTATTACATTTGGCTGCAGAGTCACATGTTGACAGATCCATTGATGGTCCTGCTAAATTTATTCAAACTAATATTATTGGCACTTATGTTTTGCTTGAAGCATCTAGAGATTATTGGATGAATTTAGATGGTGACAAAAAAAAAAGATTTATATTTCATCATGTATCAACTGACGAGGTATATGGGGATTTAGAGCCCCAAGATGACCCATTTACAGAAGAAACATCGTACTCTCCAAGTTCTCCTTATTCTGCAACTAAGGCAAGTTCTGATCATTTAGTAAGAGCATGGCATCGTACATTTAAACTTCCTGTTTTGATCACAAATTGCTCTAACAATTATGGTCCATATCAATTTCCAGAAAAACTTATACCGCTTATTATTCTTAACGCATTAGGAGGTAAAAAATTACCAATTTACGGTAATGGTAAGCAAGTTCGAGATTGGCTTTATGTCAATGATCATGCAAAAGCATTACTTCATGTAATGTTTAATGGAAAGATTGGAGAAACTTATAATATTGGGGGCCATAACGAACTTGAAAATATTGAAGTTGTAAAAACTGTTTGCAGCATACTAGACAATTTAATGCCAAGTAAATTTGAAGGAATTAATAAATATGATCAACTTATTAGTCATGAAGATGATAGACCCGGACATGATTTAAGATATTCTATTGATGCAACCAAAATGAAAAATACTTTAAATTGGATCCCAGAAGAAACTTTTATAACTGGCATAAATAAGACTGTAAAATGGTATTTAGAAAACAAAGCTTGGTGTGATCGAGTTAAAAATGGCAATTATCAGGGTGAAAGATTAGGAAAAATTAAAATTGAAAATGTATAGCAATTGTTAATTAAATACAAAAGTTAATAAAATAGACTATTTAATGATTAAAAATAAATTTAAGAAATTAATAAACAAACTTTTATCAGCAATTAATTTAAAAATTATCAAACTTAATGTTTTTGATCCACATGATTTTACAAATATTAAGATTAATCCTCTGACTGCTCAATATTTGTCTGGTTATAGACCCATGGTCATAAACATTAGTTTAAAAAATGGAAGGACTAGTAACTGGTTTGAAATGTCAGATGAAAGCCTAGATCCGGCAATTTTTGCAATTAAAAATGCTTTAAAAAAAGATTTAGAAGGCGAAGATTTGTATAAAGATATATTGAATACTTTAAAAGAAAATCATTCTTTGATGAAATGTAAAAATGCATCACATTCATTGAATATAGAGTCTAATGACGATGAAGATATTAAAAAATATCCTTGGTGGGCTATTGTTCATCCTTGGGACGATTATACATTTGAAGATAAAATAAAAAATTATCCATACGATATAAAACGAAACAGGGAAAAAAATGGAATGCATATTGCATCTAGTGATCCCAATATAATTATAAAAGAAAACTATGAAAATAGTTGGCCTTCTCATGCAAAACAATATGTTAATCTTATAAATAAAATCAAAGAGCATGGTTTTCAATATGGTTCTGAGTATGGTTATGTATCTGCTGAAATTTTTATTGAAAAAAATAAATTATGTTGGAAACCTGGTGCGGAGGGTAATCATAGAATGGCTGTAGCTGCCGCGCTAGGTTTTAAAAATATACCAGTTTTAGTAACAAAAATTATTAGATTAGATGAATTAGAATATTGGCCAAATGTAGTTAAAGGCCTATTCAGTAAAGATCAAGCTAAAAAAATTTTCTTTGATATTTTTAATGCCAAACCTCAAAAAATTAATGAAGATTGGGTAAAAAAATTATTAAATAAAAATTGATACTTTGATAAAAAGAATTTGAGTTTATACTAAAATAATTATTTAACAAAAAACTAATAAATATTTAAGAGTACAATGGAAAATATTTTAAGCAATAAAATATTAAGAATAAATCCTCATGCACTCACCTATTATTCTGCACCACCAAATTGGTGGTGGTTTAATCCTTTAGATCAAAAAATTAAAATTATATTTATTAAAAAATTTTTAAAAAAGCATGCTTTGTATAAATCTTTTTATGGTGGAAATTGGGATATTAATGCAACTTATTTCGATAAAACACATTGGTTTGTTAGAATTAAAGATTTTAAAAATAATATTAAAAAATTAGATTCTTCATTATGGTATAAATTAATTATTAAAGAAATAAATTCTAAAGGATTTTATATTCATAAAAAAACTTTAATAAGGAATGAAAAAGAAGTAATAAATTTTTTTGAAAATTATTTAATGTCACTAATTGACTCTTTAAGTAAAAATAAATTTGTCATAGAAAATGAAGATGATATGCCTCAAGTATTAATTGGAAGAGATGGTCAATTAATTAAAAGTGCACACGGATGTCATAGGCTTGCAATAATTAAATTATTTAACATTAAATGTGATTTTCCAGTTAAAATAATTGGAGTCCATAAAAACTTTAAATTAAAAGATAAAAAAAAATTGGATAATTTTGATAAAATATATAATTATGTAAAAATTACTTAGATTTTATTTAAATACAATAATATTCTTAAATCATTATTAAAAAATAATTTATAAATGACAAAAATTTCGATTGTTACAGCAACTTATAATGCAGAAAAATTTATTGAAAGAAATATTCAAAACATTATTTCTCAAAATGTTAAAAATGTTGAACATATTTTAGTTGATGGGATGAGTACTGACAAGACCCTGGATATAGTTAATAAACATAGATCCCATTTTTCAAAAATAATTATTGAGAAAGATTATGGAATTTATGATGCAATGAATAAAGGTATACTAGCTGCAAAAGGTGATCTAGTTGGAATTCTTAATGCAGATGATTACTACAATAAAGATACATTAAATCTTATTTTAAAAACTTATGAATTATCAAAAAAAAAAGATCTAATAATTTATGGTGACATGTATCAGGATTATGATGGGATAAAATCTTTTTCATATGGAGATCTTTCAAACTTTGCTTTTCAAAATGACAAGATTCGAATTAATCATCCAACTGTGTTTGTTTCAAAATCTATATATAATAAAATTGGTTTATTTGACATAACATACACAAGGGGTGCTGATAAAGAATTTTTAATACGTGCATACAATCATAAGTTCTCCTTTATAAAGATAAATAAAATATTAGCTTTTTTTAAATTAGGCGGTTTTACTTCATCGTACGATTTAAAATCAGTTATTGATAGAACTATCGAAGAATATAAATTATATCGAAAATATTATTCAATAAGATATGTGATAAAAAATACACTAATACAATTTTTAAGATTATCCAAAAACTTAATATTAATTAATATTTTAGGTCAAAGGAATTTTTTAAAAAACCAAATTAAAAAGCTGAAGAAACAAAGTAATATATAAATATTGTATTTAAATTTTAAAGATTTTTTATTTGTCTTTATAGTATTCTTGAGTCTCAATATGCCATCTTTCAAAAAAAGATAAAACTTCATCACAATTATCTACTTCGAAACTATCATCATCTAATTTATCTACTTTTTTTGCGATCAAGCAAAGATAATCACTATCAATATATCTATTAATATTTGTAATTTTAAAACCAGCTACTTGAAGTAAATTAGCTAATGAGTTAGCACTAAAATGATAAGGATGTAAATCCACAGATAATTTAGAGAAATAATAATTCAATGGTTTTTTAAAAGGCACCAAAATTCTACTCCCCTCAGCAACAACTATATGTCCGCCAGGTTTTAACATCTCAAAGGCTGAATGCATCATATCTAAGCATGATGCGCTGTTAACCAATGTCCACATTATTGTTATTATATCAAATTTTCTATCATTAATATTACTGCTTTGAGCATATTCTTCAATTGTACCAGTAAAACAATCAAACTCTTTAATTAAAAGTTGTTCACAATTTTTTTTAGATGGCTCTATACCATAGCAATTAGCCTGATAGTCTTTTCCTGAAATGATCTCAAAAAATTGACCTTCACCAGCTCCAATGTCACATACATCTTTATTTTTCAAATCTAAATGCATATGCGCAAAATCAGCTACATATGTATGTCTCGCTTTAACAGCTGGAATTCTTGCGGTATAAGTTCGATCATCAAATTTATTACTGTAAACCTCATCCGACCAAGCTTTAGCAATTTCTTTCGCTGATCTTAAATGTTTGGCTCTCACAAGGCCACTATTTTTACAAACATATAAATATTGATTGTTGGTATAAAGTTTACTTGAAGGTATCTCTATCATTTCTCCAACTCCATTAAAGTCGTCAATAATTTTTTCTTTGATTAATTTCATATTTTTTAATTTACCCCTATTAAAGTTACATTATAGACCATTTTAGTTTCCATTCATTTTTGTTGTTTTTTATCCAAATCTCATCATTTCGATGCTGATCGATTATTTTATAAAATTCATCCTCTGCTAAATCCAAATAATTTAATACATCGTCTAACCAATTTGAAGGGAATTCTCCATCATACTTTTTACACAAACTTAAAGCCTCTTCTCTTTTCATATGACCATTCTGAATAAATCTTGAGGTATCTCTAACGCACCTTCCAAAGCCGAATTTAATATACTGAAGATAATAATATAGATCATCAAATTTATCGTCTAAACTATCAAAATCTGTGAATGTCCCACAAGTCCGCTTTGGCGATGTCATAAAATTAATTTTATCTTTTATATATTTATAATTTTCAAACATGCTCCAGCGGTGAAAATAAGCAAAATACATAGACTTGATACCAGCAGACTCAATTTTATCTCTAGATGGGTAAATATATGGGTTTAAATCTTTTTGAGAGACGCCTTCCATTTCCCAGTTACGCGGATCGTCTCCAATTTGATGCTCAATTACTTCTGTAAAATCTCTAATTTTTTTTGATTCTTCAGTTAAAACTTTGCCACCATATTCGCTTTCTCCATGTTCTGCATAAAAGATTAATTTGATATTATAATTAACAGCTACCTGAACAGGAATTGTATTAACACCAGCGTCCCATCCGACTTTTGGATTTCCTCTTTCTATGAAAAATCTTTTAGCTAAAATTTGATGGACTTTTTGATTTGGTCTAAAAAAAAGATGATCAAACCCATTTCTTATCATAACCTCTCTGTTATGCTCTCCTACACTATTTGGTAAAATTGGCGAAAAAGTAACTAACAACGGATTCATGCCATACTCATATTTTAGTTTCCAGGCAATACTAGAACTATCTTTTCCTCCACTCCAAGGAACAATACAATCCCATGAACCATCTTTTGATTTATAAGATTGGATTAGAGATTTAAATTCTTTTTTTCTTTCCTCCCAATCGATACTCTTTTTTTCTTCTGCATTGATACATGCATTACAAATACCATTTTTATCAAATACAACTCTAGGTCTAGTGTTAGACATTAAACACTGAGTACAATAGATAATCTTTTCTGGTATCATTATTTTTGAGGATGATTAGGTTTATTTTCGTACATCAAGACCTTTGAGATACATATATTTTTTTGCACTATCAATACTTAATTTTGTAAAATGATAAATATTTGTTGTACATACCCCTGCTGCTTTTCCAATATTAATTCCATCGACGAAATCTTGCCATTTTCCAGCTCCCCCTGAGACAAGCACTGGAATATCAATAGACTCTGAGACCATACTGTTTAGTTCATTATCATAACCCTCTAATGAACCATCCTTATCGATTGAAGTTAACATAATTTCTCCAGCGCCTAAATCTTGAACTTTTTTTGCCCATTCTAAAGGATCAAAACCTGTCGGTTGTGTTCCACATTTGCTAAAAACTTCGTACTTTCCATTTTTTGTTTTTTTTACATCAATTGAGACGACCACACATTGTGTTCCATATTTTTTAGCAACAGAAGTAATAAATTCTGGTTTTTCTAAAGCTTTTGTATTAATAACTATTTTATCTGCACCACAATGTAATAATTTAGAAAAATCTGACTCTGAGCTAACTAATCCACCAACTGTTAATGGAACAAAACAATCCTCAGCAAATTTCTGAACAATGTCATAAAATTTTTCACTATTTTTTTTTATTCCTCTTGTGATATCAAGAATTATAACTTCATCAACCAACCAAGAGTCCACAAAGTTTATGGTGTAGCGGTAATCTGGAATAAAATTTTTCGTTCTAAAAAGGACGCCGTTGTTAAATGTAAGAATTGTAATAAGTCTTTTCCTTAACATGATTATGTTTTTTCTATAAAATTTTTTAAAATTCTAAGTCCATTAAATTGACTTTTTTCAGGATGAAATTGAGTAGCAAATATATTTTCTTGCTGTATAGCAGATACAAATTCAACTCCATATCTACATTTTCCTGTTATGATTTTGTCGTTTTTGCAATTTACATAATAGCTATGAACATAATAAAAAATAGCATCATTAGGTATTCCATCCCAAAGCACATTATCTCTACATATTAAAAGATCATTCCACCCAACGTGTGGCACTCTTATTTTTTTATCTTCTAAACTAAATTTTTCAACAGAAGCATCAATCCAGCCCAAGCCTTTATGATGTCCAAATTCAAAACTTTCATTTGCTAGAAGTTGAAACCCTAAACAAATACCTAAAATTGGTTTTTTTTTAATCTTTACAAATTCCTCTAAAGGCTGAATCAAATTCAGGTCTTTTATATTTCTTATGCCATCTGCGTAGGCTCCTACCCCAGGAAGAATTAGCTTGTCAAAATTTTCAATTTCTAGGGCATCATTAGTGATAACAGCATCATAACCTACTTTTCGAACTGCACCCAAGACAGAATGTAAATTCCCAAGCCCATAATCAATAATGCCTATTTTCATTTTTTATCTGTTAAATTCTTCTAAAAAAAATTTTGCTCCTATGAAAGAAAACAGAAATTTTGATAAACTATTTGGAAGCTTTTTCATATTTAAAATTTTTTCTATCTCATTTTTCTTTACAAAATTAAAAATCTGACAATCATCTAAAAGTTGTTCACGATTAATTGGAACTTTCATGTCTAATAAATCTTCGATTGGTGCATTAAAACCAACTTTTCTTGGACTTTCTAATATGGCATCAGGTAAAATTCCTCGCATAGACTCTCTTAAAACTGATTTAGCTCTTCCATCGTTAACTAAAAATTCAGTTGGTATCTGTAAACTAATTTCAAATAAATTTCGGTCTAGAAATGGTGATCGATTTTCAATTGAATTATGCATGGCATTAATATCATCTTCATGTAAAATTACAGGTACCGTTTCATAAAAAAGTTCATTGAGCATTCTTTTTCTTAGTAAACTTACAGGATACTCTTTTTCATGAAAAGTCTCTACAATAGGATTGCGCAAATACTTATTAAAATCTTTTCCTGAATAAATATGATCACGAAACTTTGAATTTTTTAAAAATCTATCAGGATCTTGTAAATATTCATTTCTAACATAGGGGGCAACATATTTATGCCAATTTTTTTTTGACTTTTTAAAAAGACTCTCGTCATCAGAAATAGAGGCTAAATATAATAAATGATGATCGTAATAACCACTAAAGAGTTCATCAGCTGCTGTTCCTGATATAGATATTTTGTATCCATTAGCATTAATCTCATTCATAAGTAACCAATGCACATAATAGGAAATTGTAGCAACAGGGGCATCATGAGCTTTTACAAGTGCCCTCATATTTTTTAAAAAATTTTTTTTAGACAGTGGTACCTGCGTGTGTTTAACACCCAGTTCCTTTACCGCAATATTTACTAGACTTTGTTCTTCGTATCTAGAGTCTTCATTAGCTATTGTAAAACCATGAACATCGCAGTTTAATTTTTTTGAAGCAACAGAAATTAAAGTATTAGAGTCAACTCCTCCACTCATACAAAATGCAATTGGTACATCTGAACGGATTCTAAGCTTAACTGCTTTAATAATTGCTTCTTTAGTAATAGAAACAGCATCTTTAAAAGAGAGCTTCTTATTTTCAACTAATCTAGGTTTCCAATATTTTTTTTTTGATAAAAAACCCTTTGAATTAATTATTGCTACATTTCCCGATGATATTTCCTCGACTCCTAAAAAAAATGTTTCTTTTTTTTTATACAATGATCTGTAACCATTAACCAAACTACCGAGTAAATAATCTTTATTAACCTCAGGCCATTTACCAGCTAAAGCAGCAATACCTTTTATCTCAGAAGAAAAATAAACTCCTTTGTCTTTCTGCCAGATATATAATGGTTTTTCCCCAAATCTATCTCGGGATAATAGTAATGATCCATTTTTCTCATTATACCAAGCAAAGGCCCACATACCTTCTAATTTATCTATAGCATCTTCACCCCATTGACATAGAGCATGTATTAAAACTTCCGTGTCTCCTTTGGTCTTGAATATATGTCCAAGATCTTCTAAATTTTTTCTAAGTTCTATATAATTGTATATTTCTCCATTAAAAACTAAAACTGTGTTTTGATAACTAAATGGCTGGTTAGAGCGGTTATCAAGATCAATAATAGCTAAACGACGATGGACGAAAGAGATATTATTGTTCTGAAATTTATGAGTATAGAAACCAATACCATCTGGTCCCCTATGTTTTAAAGTTTGACTAGCTTGTTCAAGATTTGTAAGTTTTATTGTAGAGGTACCAATATATCCTGCTATCCCACACATGATTAGATCGTAACTATTTTTAAATAGAATAAACTGTTAAATAAATTGTACTGAAGATACTCGGGACATAAGTTTTGATTTATTAGAATATTTTTTTTTAATTTCATTTAATGTCACTTTTTTTAATAATTTGTCCAATTTTTAAATTTCTACGTATTGTTTTCCCTAAAACTTTTTTCTCTTCTCCTGGAGAAAAACCTGTTCCTGGCCTTACCCAAATTAAATCAGAATTTGACAATTTATTTCCTTTTGAAAGATTATGAGCTGCAGCAATAGATCTTCGGCCGACTTTTTTCATTTCTATTTCACAATTTTGTTGTTTTTTTTCTTTTTTACCTAGCATTTTATCAGCTTTACGAATTTTTTTTACCATTAAGCGTAGCTCCTCTGGATTAGCTGATAATTTATGATCTCTAAAATTTGAGAAGTTTTTATCTAAAGTAAAATGTTTTTCTATAATTCTTGCTCCTGCCATAACTGATAATACTGCAGCATCAATACCTAAGGTGTGATCTGAATAACCGACCACAATTTTAGGAAACATTTTTTTTAAATATATGATTGATGCAAGATTTGTTTGTTCATTTGGAACTGGATAACTACTTACGCAATGTAAAAAACCTAAATTTCGATAATTTTTTTTTAAGGACCAGATTTTCGAAATTTTATTATAAACCTTTTTTATATCGTTAATATCAGCTGCACCAGTTGATATAATCATAGGTTTTCCAAATCTTGCAATAGTATTAATCAATGGATAAAAATTATTATCGCCTGATGATATTTTAAAAATTGGTTGAATTGTATTCAAAAATTTTGCACTTTTAATATCTAGTGGTGTCGAAAAAAATATTAATCCCTTTTTTTTTGCAATTTTAGAAAGTTCTCTAAATTGGTTGTAGCTTAATTGAAAATCTTTTAGTTTTTTAAGTCTTGATTGATCTTCATTAGAAACAAAGTGTTCGGGTATAAATGTTTGGAACTTAACAGCATCAACACCTGCAGTTGAAGCTTCATTAATCATCTTTTTAGCAATTCTAAAATTACCTTCATGATTATTGCCAATTTCGGCAACTATGAAAACTTTTTTATTAGTATCTATTTTGCCAAATTTCATTTTTTACTTAATTATGTTTATGTAACACATATGAGGCAGAATTCATATTAAAGCCTATTTTTGAGTAAAACTTTATTGACGATGTATTGGCAATTTGTGTTCCAACTTCTATGATACCTTTTTTTTTTAAACAGTTTACATATGCAAATGAAATCATATCTTTTGCTAATCCTTTTCCCCTATTTTTTTCATCAATTGCAATCAAATCAATTACAATTGTATCTTTACTTTTACAAACAAGTTGAAGAAACCCTTTTATATGGGAGTCTTCCTCTACAACTATCATCCATTTACCTCTCTTACCTAAAAAGAAATTACCGACCCACTCTTCTTTAATTTTACAGGCAATCTCATTAGAAATATACGGATCTCTATAAAAGCGACTATGCTTGAAAGCATTTTTTGCAATTAATCTTATTTGCATTTCATCGCTAGAATTCGCAAATCTGATGTTAAAATTATTTTTTAAAACTAATTCTTTTGATAAAGAAAACTGAACATTAGTATCCACAACATAAAAACCTAAATTTTGTAAACAAACTAATTTTTCGATATCATCAACAGAAATTTTCGACCAAACAAATATCTGGCCTTCTGGCAAATCTTTTTGTGTCAAATTAGTATTAAATTTTTGCAGTGAATAAGCTGGTTTATTAATTATTATTGACAGCCAGTCATCTGTAATAATTTTAATCAAGTCTTGCCTTGTTTTTATTATTCTTACTTTATTAAATTCGGTTTTTCTTTAACAAAATTTTTATACCAACTTATGTACTCTGGATATCCTTTTCCAAGGGGCCAACTTGGATTATAACCTATCAAATCTCTAGCTTTATCTACATTAAGTGTTCCTCTTTTAGGCATCAATTTGTCTCTTTCAACATTTTTTATCTTAATATCTGGAAAGTGCTTTCTAATTATTTCAGACATGTCAGCAATCGAACATGCTTTACCATAAGTAAGGTTAAAAACTTGATTTAAAGCATTTTTATTACCTATGCATTTGGTAACACCATCAATTAAATCATTTATATATGTAAAGTCTAACGCTTCTCTTCCTTCGTCAGACATAACTATGTCTTTGCCCATTAAAGAATTTTCAATAAAGATTTGCCCCACTCTTCGACTAATACACCTTTCACCATAAAGAGCTGATGGACGAATGATGGTATAAGGCAAATCAAAAGTCTGGTTATACCCAATAATAATTTTTTCTGATCCATACTTTAGAGCACCATATATACCCAGGGGTTCACAGTGGTTATTCTCATCTACCTGATCACCTTTAAAATTCCCATAAACCATACTTGAAGAAAAAAATATGAATTGCTCTACACTAGAAATATTACTTCTTGCCCAATCTAACGAATTTTCCAAAGTTCTGAAACTATGATCAAATGTTGAGAATGGATCTTTATTTGATCGATTTGCATGTGAAACAGCTGCAAGTTGAATTATTATTTGAGGATTAATTTCATTTAATAGCCTCGATAATACATGATAATCTCTAGCATCTTGCACTCTAATATTTATTTTTTTATCTTTTAAAAGCTGTGTTCTCTCATTTATTATTGCTCTAGACAAATCTGGATAGGGAAGATTATCCACATTATCAACTAAAGATAATAGATTGTTTACTTGCATACCATCTATAATATCTACTTTTGCCCCAAGAGATTGTAAATGAATAGCTAAATTATGCCCTATAAATCCTGCTCCTCCAATAAGAACAATTTTTTTACCAGTTAATTTTTGCATATTAATTATATAATTTTTTCCATATAATTTTTAAGGCTTATAGCTATATTCTCCATATCTTCAAGATCTAGATGAGGTCCAACTGGTAATGCTATCATTCCATCACTTATTCGACTAGCATTCAAATATTTTTTTTCATCATATCCATATTTTTCCCTATAATATTTCATTCTCGGGACAGGTTGTGGATAATAAATACTTGAACCTATGCCCTTTTCAGCAAGTGAATTAATAATTTCTGATCTTTTAGAAACTACATCCTGATCAAGTAACGCTCCGAGACAATAGTGGGAACTTTCAAGATGACCATCAATAGGTTGGGGCAAAACTCTTAAACCATTTGTTTCTTTTAAATATGCTTCTAAGGCTTTAAAATTATTTTTTCTTTTTGTTAAAAAACCTTGAAGTTTATCAACTTGCACAACACCAATAGCTGCATGTATCTCACTCATACGATAATTAAATCCTAGAGCAACTGTGTCATAAAAACCAGGAATTTTACGTTCACCATGGGTACGATTAACACCAAATGCTTTAAGTAACTTAAGTTTTTTAGCTAAATTTTCATTTTTAAGAATAATCATGCCCCCTTCAGCAGTAGTCAGATGTTTTACTGGATAAAAAGAAAAAACTCCAGCATCCCCATGAAGGCCTACGTGAATATTGTCAATTTTTGCGCCAGGTGCTAAAGCACAGTCCTCAAGTAAAAAAAGGTTATTTTTTTTTGCGATTTGGACAACTTTAGGCATATCAACTGGTACTCCAAGGTAATGAACTACCGCAATAGCTTTTGTTTTTGAATTAATAGCTGCTTCAATTGCTTCAATATTAATATTACCAGTATTTTTTTCGGCATCTACAAAAACAGGTTTGGCACCAGTCAACTCTACTGCGTGGGCAGTTGCAATATGAGTTTGTGCTGGAACTATAACTTCATCTCCGGGTCCATAGCCTAATGCAAAATAAATTAAGTGCATCCCAGCAGTACACGATGAAACACTAATTGCATGTGGAGAATTTGTAAAAGTTGCAAATTTTTCTTCAAATTGAGTTGAAATTGGACCATGAACCAAAATAGAACCATCCATGACACTCATTACAGCATCTTTTTCCTGATGATTAATCATTGGTTTTCCAAATGTTATTTTTTTCATATAGAAGATTAATATAAATAAACTAAAAAAAATTTAAATAAACTATAAATATTCAATAGTCACATTATCTTTAGACTTTACCGCTTGCTCAGCTGCTAAGCAAATACTCATAACCTTGAATACCTCTTCTTTTAAAATTAGAGCTTTTTGCTCTGGATATATTAAAGAATTAACAAAAGATATAAGAGCTTGGCCTCTCATAGTTTTAGCAGGATAAGGTGCATTTTCAGTTATATATTCTTCATTTGAATTGGTTGATTCAATCCACAAAGTTTTTGTATAATCGTGAATAAAAGTTGACTCACTACCAAAGACTTTTAAAGCATGAAAATGAGGATGAACACCTCCTCCATGAGCGCTAATTTTAACACTCATTTTATCTCTAAATTCTAAAAGTAACACTGCAAAATCATTATGCTTTTGTTTAGTTCCTGAAACTACTATATTGCTACCTAAAGCTTTTACACTAACTGGTTCTTTTTTAGTTATCCATAACACAAGATCAATCATATGCACTGCAGCTCCATGAATAATAGAGTAAAAATCTGCCTCAGCTCTCCAACCAGTAATAATTTTTTCTTTACGCCCCCAAAGATAATCTGCCTCTAAATGGTATATTTTACCCATCTTTTTTGAATTTACTTCATCTTTAACTTTACTAAATAATGGGCAAGTACGTAACACCATGTTGGAAGATAAACTAAGCTCTGGAAAATCTTTTAAAATTTTGCGTATATTTTTAATTTCATCCTTTGATAAACAAATTGGTTTTTCAACATAAACATTTTTTCCATTTTTTAGACAAGTCATCACCTGTTGATAGTGAAATTCATCATAAGAAGCTATACAGACTAAATCAATCTGTGGATCAGACAATATATCATAAGCTTTTTGAGTTTGGTTTACGCCAGGAAGTTCTGACCCAAAGTCTGAAAGTTTATTTTCATCATAATCACAAATTGAAACTAATTCACATTCAGGATGAGATGCTAAAATTCTTGCTTGGTGTAATCCAACACCCAAACCTATCACACCTGCTCTAATTTTTTTTTTATTTTTCATTTTGTTTCAATAATAGGAAAAAGTTTATCATAATCTTGATTACGATTTTGATCCCATTCCTCAAGTCTTATCAAATCATCCGGTTTATCAAGTGCTAATTTTAAATTTGGATCAATGACTCTATCACATACAATGTTTTGTATTTTAAAATTTTTTTTTTTATCATAAAAATATTGAGTAATGTGTTCTCGATCTTTCTCATTTTTAATTTTTTTCTCTATTTCTAAAAATACTTTAGTTTTAATTAGCTCTACACTCATACCTATGGGAAAAGTTCTTGGAAAGACATTTGTCACTAAATCATAATCAGCTTGCTTATATAAGGAAGCAGCTTTATCAAATAACGATGGAATTAATAGAGGGCTATCCCCACATACTCTAAAAAAAGCATCACATTCATATTGATTTAAAGTCATAACAAATCGCTTCATAACATCCTCTAAAGGTCCGCGAACTAAACCTAGACCAAGATGTTTTGCATACACCGCTAATGGATCATCTGTATAATTGTCGCTTGTTGCTAAGATAATTTTTAAATTTATTTTTGATAATTTAATTCGATTCACTACATGAGCCAACAGTGGTTTACCTAAAAAAGGTGAAAGCATTTTTCCAGGATAACGTTGAGACGTCATCCTACTTTGAATAATGGCTATTATATTCATATTACTGAAGAAAATTTTTATAACACAATCATATATTAAATTTAAATAAATACTAAATATCCTCAGGATGAATATCCTATAATTTAGAAAAAAAATACAGGGAATATTATAGGACTGATTATTCTCGTTGAGTAATTAATTTTGCTGGTACACCCGCTATTATTGAATAATCTTGAAAACTTTTAGTAATAACTGAACCGGCCGCAGCAACACAACCCCTTCCTAAAGTTACTCCCGGCAAAACTATAACATTGTAGCCAAACCAACAATCATCCCCTATCTTAATCTCCTTATATTCATAAGGCTGTTTATTAATTGGGATATTTTTATCTTTAAAGATGTGATTACGAGAAATAAATTTACAATCGGCTGCTATTGAACATTCATTTCCTATTTCAATTTTTCCATGAGCTATAAAATATACATTTTTACCAAAAAAATTATTATTTCCAATTTTTAGATTTTCTGGTCTATTAACTATAATATTATCATCAAAAATATTTCCAGTACCAATATTATTTATTGAAAAAATAAGAGTAGTTGTATTAACATAATTTATAAATTTTTTACAAATTGTAAAAAATTTATTCAAAACCTTAATCAAATAACCAAAATTTTTATTATTTTGAATTTTCATAGATATTTACTGATTTCTCATAGAGAATTTTAAGCCGATTAATTAAATCTTCCAACTGTTTTTCTTCAGTTTCATCAAGATTTTTTAAAACTATTTTCTTTTGAGAAAGCTCTTTAAGATGTCTGGATGTAATTCCTATGCCAACTTCTTCTATCGTCTTTAAATATGCCGCACAATCAATTGTATTATCTTTGTGCAAATTTTTAGTTTCAATTTGTTTAAATAAATTCTCTAAATCATTGAGAGATTTTGCAAATTTAACACCTGGCAAAACGCTATAAAATACAACTCCAAGAACAATCACAGGTTTATTTAACATTGCAGCTTCAAAACCAGTGGTACCTGTAATGGTAACTACACATTTAGAATTTTCAATCCATGGCTTGGGATCTTTATAGTAATTAGATTTTACAATTTTTACGTTTTGTAATTTTTTGACTTTCTTATAAAAATCTAAAGGTCTCATCCCAATCATTGATTGATGTTCTTTTACATATAGTTTCCAACTTATTGGCAATGATTTTGAAATTGCCTCGATTAAACTAATTTCATTCATGTACATTGGTGCTTTTATATAAGTTGAGGACTCAGGAATGTAATGCATTGGATAATATACATATTTTTCGTCTTTTGGATTTTCAAAATATTTATTAAATTTTGAGTAAAGATAAAATTTTCTTATTGCAAATAAATAATTCCAAAGAATTTTTTTTATAGGGTGTTGATTTAAAGGTGTATCAAATGGTACTTTACCTTCTTTTTGTTTAATCGCGTATAATCTATATCTAATAAATTTATAGCTTTTGAATAAAATAAATTTTATTGTTTCCCAAAAACTAAAATCATAGGTAGATGCACTATGACCAATATAAATTTCAGGCATAATTTTAGACTGATTTCGGTATTTTTCGACTTCACCAAGATAGTATTTGTCAATATTATTTTTATTTCTGTTAAATGCATCTAAGAAATACTTGTCTACTTGTAAACCTAAACTGAAAGTTGGCACAATAAAATTTTTGTATCGACTATCCTCTAAATTTATGTATGGAATTTGTTTGTAATGAGCGATCTCATTAATTATAGTTCTTTGTATTTCTCCAGACTCTGTATCAAGTATAAAATCAGGTTTAATTTTTTCTAAAAGACTCTCAGCTTTGTCGTAATTCAATATTAACCAATATAAATTCTCTTCATGATTAGTCGGTACAAAAGGTATACTGTGATAAGGTGTTGAAATTAATTGTGATGACAAAAGTTGCTTATTAAGACCATTAAAAAAAGTATATTTTCTGTTAATCTCATCTAGACGTTCAAAGTTAATTTTAATATTTTTTCTGTTTTTTAAAAAATCAACATATGTATCTTTAACGTCATGAATATTTGCAATGTCAATTTGTTCTTTAAAATAAAAAAAAGTACCTTCATTAAAATTATTTTTATGAAATGAGTCTGCGTGGTGATTAAAAAAATAATGAACTACATTATTATTTTTTTCCAATTGTTTGCCTAAAAAGTACATTCCAAAAGATGTTCTTTCTTTACAAACTAATAAAATTTTTTTGTTTTTTAATTTATTAACTTTACTATCTAACATTTATAACTAAATGAGCTTTATTTATCAAAATATTGATTATTCCTTTTTTTGAAAATTACAACTCTATAAATAATTTTGAATTTATTTGCTAATTTTAAATTCAATTTACTCTAAATTTTTGGTTATTTATGCTTTCAAATTTTAGTCCATTCATTTGGAACCAGACTTTTTGCAATTTCTAAATTGTTGGGCATCCATATTTTGGGACAAATTACAGTTTTTTGATTATTTTTATTTAAAACTGCACCCCACCAATCGTATGAGCTATTAGAAATAATATTGTGCTTACATAAACTCATTAATTCCATATTCTCAAAAGGTGTATCTTGATTTGACTCTACAAAATAATGATTATTAGGTATTTTTATATTTTTTTTACACCACTCAATATCATCTGAAAATATATAAAAAATTGGATTATTTATTTTTTTTGCAATTAAATTAATAGCTTTCTTGTAGTAAGCAATATCACAAGTAATTAGTCCTAATCTAACATAATCTCCTCTTCTAACTCCAATTGATACAGCATTCGTAGCTAAAATTTTTTCTTTAATTCTAGAGTTTATAAATAGTTGATTATCTTTTAATTTAAATTCGATATCTTTTGAAATTGACTCATAATATTTATATTTTTGCCAATATCCAATATTGTATTTTTTTCCAAATATAGCTGAGAGAAATCTACCAAGCAAAGAAACTCTAGACTCATAAATTATATTTCTATTGCTAGAATGCGACAGTAAATTTTTTATTAAATATAAGAAAGTATCAATTAAATTTGATTTAAACAGATACTTCCTGTTTTTTAAAATTTCAATATCTAGGTCAAACTTTAATAACTCTAAATTTCTTGATGAGGTTTTTTTATTTGACTTTTGATTTTTATACCATTCACAATCGTAATAAATTTTTTCTTTATATTTTTTTGAAATATATTGTCCAAATACATATTGAAACATTTGATTTCCAAGTCCACCAGATAATTTTACAATTCTCATTTTATTACATCTATTTTAAGACAAACTAATCTACATCAATCAAACTATGGCTTTTTAGCTTTTTAACTAAATCATACAAATCCCAGACAGGGATATTTAAATATTCAGCAATTTTAAGTAGTGAGTTTTTTCCATCACAAAGACTAATAAAATTCAATGTCAAAATAATATCTTTATCTGATCCCTTTTGAGATAATGTTGGGTAAAGCCCTCTTTTATTCAAATGAGGTTCACATAAGACAGTACTTTTATAAGTCTTGTTGTTTTCAATTGCCTCTACAGCTTTTCTAATCGCCCAATAACCACCGTTGAGACCTTGAGGAGTGACAACATTTTCAAGGTCATCTAGTGAAGTGTGGTATTCAGGATAACGGCCATACATTGATCTTAATATTGATGCTATAGGTAGATCAATTCCTGGTGCACAATACTGTCTTTCGTCACTTCCTCTATCTAGCCAGCTATATTCGACAAAGTTTGGATCAATCCATTTAAGCACGTGCTTTGCTATCAAATCACTTATTGTTTGACCATCCCGTGATGGTAAATATGAATATCCCCTATCATCTCCTACACAAGTAACATTGAAACCAGCAAAAATATTTTTTTTCATATTTTTGTAGTTTCGACTTAGGTAAGTAATGGAACCAATTGTTTCAGGAACAAAAATTATTCGATAACTATACTCAAGATTATCAATTTCTTGAAGCCATTTTGCAATAAAAGTAGCTACAGATACTCCTGACAATTCATTATTTGCCATCGATGGGTGACATATATAGGTACTTAGAAATACCTCTTTTTTGCTTTTTCCTTTAATCAACAGTTCACCATAATTTAATTCACCATCAAAAAGAGCTGAGTCAACCACAATCTTATATATTCCGTCCTCTAAAGTTTCAAATTGCTCATGTGTTAAACAAAATCCCCATCTTTCTTTGTAATAACTTGTGACATATGGAATCGCATTAGGTTGATCAGGTAATGTATAAAGATGCTTCTTTAGTTCATTAAGACTAATATTTCCTTTAAATGGAATGCTATATCCAACCAGATGAAGATTATTTTTTGAGAAATCACATATCTTTTTACCTTTAGGAGTAACTATGTACGCATTCTTAACCACCCATTCTTTTGGTACTGTCCAGTCAAATACTTTTGTGTGAGAGGGTACAGAATAAACTTTTAATTTCGGTAAAATTTTAGATATTATTTTAAAAGTTTTTCTAACTCCATCACCAGTTATGCTTCTATTAATTGGCCATAAATCTCTGGCTAATTCATGAATCTGATTTCCGATATTCTTTATTTGTGATGAATTTTTCATCTCTAAGCCTCTCTATTAATTAAGTAATTAATGTCATAAGATAATTTTTTTTGAAGGAAATTAGATAATTTAGTCCATTCAAATAACTTAATCGGCCCGTAGTCTAAAACTAGATTATGCTTCTTGCAAGCGCTTAGTAATTTATCCCTATTCCACTCCGGATTAATCTTAAGATCACGAACGTAATAATCATAATCAAACTCATGGTTGATATTATCCCAGCCCACTACCACCCCCTTAATACTTTTCATATAACGGTATGGAACTTTAGTTTTATATTCTAGGTGGTGTAACTCAGTAGATATTATTGGTGAGTTTAAATTTATGTTGACTATATAATGTGGCTCATTATTTAATCGCTCCCAAATAGAAATAGGGCCAAATGCATTATCATTAAAATTACTGCTACTAAAAGAACCATTTTCTGTCTCTACCACACTAAAAATAGGGTCCAATGTACGATATCGCTTGAAATTATACATATTTCGAATTTCTTCACTAAATCTACCTACTTCAGATGACGTATTATTAACATTAAAGAAATTTTTACTAGCAAAGGTATACGTAAAGGTAGGTACATAAATTTCACTTGGACGAAGAAATTCTCGTATCATATTTAGTAGATTGTTTGCTTGGATTTTATAATCGCTCTTATCATCAATTAGCCCTTTCAATTTAACATATATGACTAACTTAGAATTAGAAGGAATCTTTTTTCCAACATCTTTTAAATAATTAACAATCAAATCTTACTGTCTTTCACTAACAATCATTTCTTTTATATAATTAATTCTTTAAATGTGCCTTCATTTTTCAACTGGCCTTTTTCTAATAAGAAAATTTTATCACAATTTTTGACTGTATTTAAACGATGAGCGATCAAGATAATGGTAATCTTTTTATCGAGATTATTTATTGCGTCCATTACAGCTTGTTCAGTTTGGTTATCTAAAGCACTTGTTGCCTCATCTAGAATTAATACTTTTGGATTATGATATAATGCTCTTGAAATTCCTATTCTTTGACGCTGACCGCCTGATAATCTAACCCCACGTTCACCTACTGTAGTTTGATATTTTTCTGGCAATTCGTCCATTACAAAGTTATGTAAATTTGCAATTTTAGATGCTTTTTCTACATCATTTTGATTTATATCATTAGGACTTATCCCAAAAGCTATATTTGCAGCTATTGTGTCATCAGAGAGATATATATGCTGTGGTACATATCCAATAGAGCGTTGCCAAGATCTTGAGTTATGTTTTGTTATAATTTTATCATCAACTTCTAAAGTACCATTTTGAGCTTCCAATAATCCTAGAATTATATCAACTGTTGTTGTTTTACCACTCCCTGTTGCTCCTATTAGACCAATGGTAGTTTTTACAGGTATGCTTAAATTAATATTTTTTAATGCCTGGCGAGTTGAATTAGGATAGTTGTAAGATACATTTTTTAAATTTATTGTTTTATTAAATAACAAATCTTCTTTATCCTGATTTTCAATAAACGGTTTTAGTTTTTTTAGATCACTATATAATTTATCAAGCGAAGGACCAACAAAAGTAATTTGGGTTAAGGAAGCATAAATCTGTTGTAAAGCTGGCATCAACCTATATCCTGCAAATACATACAAGCTTATAATAGGTAGGGCATTATTCAAACTTCCTGTTTGTGAAATCATATAAAGGACTATCAACATGACGCCACCAAAAGCTATTGCCTCTAAAATAAAGCGAGGCAATTGAGCAATAACAGATGAATGAGCTTTAGTTAAAGCAAAAAGTTCAGCAGCATTAGAAAATTTTTTAATATAAGTTTGTTCTAATCCTCCAACTTTAACTTCCTTTGCGGCACCAAAAGCCTCACCAACAGCAGTAAAACGTAACTCATTGTTCTTTAATCTTTTTTTTCCAATTAATTTTAGATATACGCGAATAAAATAAAAAATAAGACCATAAGCTCCACCTAACAGAACACTAACTGTCAGAGCAAGTTTTGGGTCAGCTAAAATCAATAGAATTATAAGGGCAATTGCAACTACTCCTTTAGAGATTAATTCCATCATTCTACGTATTCCATTCCCAATTACCTGCTCAACTTCAGACAAAATATTTTTTCCAAGTTCGGCACTATGATGATTTAAAAACCAGCTATAAGGTTGATTTAAATAGCCTTCAATTAAGCGTTTGCCAATACTATATTCTCTCATTTGAACAAATCTAACTAATGCATAATCAGTTAGTGCTTTAAATGTGAGTGAGATAATTAATAATAATAACACCAAAATTCCTAAGGCTAAAAAAAATTGTTCATTAGTTTCAACTCCAAAAATGCCTGAAGCTTGATACATAGTGTTTAAAATTAGGTTTGTTTCGATTAAACTTGAGTTAGTTAAGACCGCTATAAAGGGTAAAATAGATGCTACACCAATTGTATCTAAAAATGCCATTATTAAAATCATTATTAATAATAAACCCGCACGTTTTTGTTCTTGAGGCGTAAGTAAAAATAGTAATTTTTTAATTATTTCCATTAAATTTTATATAATGTTGATAGGTTTTAAATAAACCTTCTTTTAAACTTGTATTAAATTTAAAACCTAAATTAGTCATAAGTTTTATATCTAAAAGTTTTCTTGGACTACCATCAGGTTTAGTTGTATCAAAAAAAATCTCTCCCTTGAAACCTACTACTTCCTTTATTGTTTTTGCAAGTTCTTCGATTGATAAATCTATTCCACTTCCAGCGTTTATATGACTGCACATAGGTGAGGTATGATCTGTATAAATTTTTTTATCTATATTCATTAAATAGATTGAAGCTCTTGCCATATCGTCAACATACAAAAAATCACGTTTTGGATTGCCTGTTCCCCAAATACTTACTTTTAATAAATTATTAATTTTTGCTTGATGAAAACGATAAATAAGCCCTGGTATGACATGACTATTTTTAGGATGGTAATTATCCTCTGGACCATAAAGATTAGTTGGCATTATGCATCTATAATCAATACCATGGCTTTTGCTATATTGACGGTTATAACTTTCACACATTTTAATACCTGCAATTTTTGCAATAGCATAAGGTTCATTAGTTTTTTCCAATTTACCAGTTAATAATTCTTCCTCTTTTATTGGTTGATGAGCTTTTAAAGGATAAATACAACTTGATCCCAAAAATAGTAACTTTTTAACACCACCTAAAAAAGCATTATGTATAACATTATTTTGGATCATTAAATTTTGATAAATAAATTCTGCTGGATAAGAATCATTTGCGATTATGCCTCCAACTTTTGCAGCAGCTAGATAAACTTGATCAATTTTTTGATTTTTAAAAAAACTTTTAACACTATCTTGTTTTAATAAATCAAGTTCTTTTCTGTCTTTCGTGATAATTTCAAAATCTTGTTTTTTTAAAAAACGAACTAAAGCAGATCCGACCATACCTTTATGACCTGCAACAAATATTCTTGGTTTAGACATTTTTTAGTTATAAATTTATAGTATTATTTAATTAATTTTTTAAAGACTACTTGGGTCATCTTTTTTTGCTAATTTATAATCTTCTTCAACCATTTCCTTTACTAACTGTTCAAATGATATTTTTGGAGTCCAATTTAATTTTTTTTTCGCTTTACTAGCATCACCTAATAGAGTTTCAACTTCTGTAGGTCTAAAATATCTTGGATCAACTTTAATAATTTCTTTACCATTGAATGAGCCTACTTCATCTAAATTTTTTCCGCTCCATTTAATTTGCATATCTAAGTTTTTTGAAGCCATATTTATAAAATCTCTGACTGAATGTTGTTTTCCTGTTGCAATAATAAAATCATCTGGTTTTTGTTGTTGAAGCATTAACCACTGTGCTGCCACATAATCTTTAGCATGCCCCCAATCTCTTAATGCATTTAAATTTCCAAGAAATAAATTTTTTTGTAATCCTAATTTTATGCGAGATAAAGCTCTTGTAATTTTTCTAGTAACAAAAGTTTCTCCTCTAACTGGACTTTCATGATTAAACAAAATTCCATTACAAGCATAGATTCCATAAGCTTCTCTATAATTTACTGTTATCCAGTAAGCGTAAAGCTTAGAAACTCCATATGGACTCCTTGGATAGAAAGGTGTTTTTTCATTTTGAGGTATTTCTTGAGCCACTCCAAATAGTTCAGAGGTTGAGGCTTGATAATATTTAACTTTTTTTTGTAATCTTAAAATTCTGATAGCTTCTAAAATTCTGAGGGCTCCTAGCGCATCAGAGTTTGCCGTATATTCCGGCTCCTCGAATGATACTGCAACGTGACTTTGTGCTGCTAAATTATAAATTTCATTAGGCTGAACCTCTTGGATAATTCGAATTAATGATGTTGAGTCTGTTAAATCACCATGATGCAAAAAGAAACTTCTGTTTGCTTCATATGGATTCTGATATAAGTGATCTATTCTATGAGTATTAATTAAAGATGTTCTTCTCTTAATGCCATGAACTTCATATCCCTTTTTTAGCAAAAATTCTGCAAGATACGATCC
>JAOHFB010000050.1 GCA_028097785.1 Candidatus Pelagibacter sp.
TTGGTTCTACAATTGAGATGTCACAACAATTAAACAATGTAATTGAGGATAGTGAATTAAAAATTATTAAAGATGGCAAACATCTTTGTGGTATTGAATGTGCTGATGAGGTAAATTTATCAATCAAAAATTTTATAGAGAAATATGAGTAAACTAAAACAATACAAAATGTTCATTAATGGAGAGTGGGTCGACTCTGAAAGTAAAAAAACTTTTGAAACTTTAAACCCAGAAAATAATGAGCCTTGGGCAGTCGTTCCTGAAGCAAGCGCTAAGGATGTAAACAACGCAGTTAATGCAGCGCAAAAGGCATTTGAAGGTGATTGGCCGAAATTACTTCCCAAAGAAAGAGCAAAATTTTTGAGGATGATTGGACAGCAGTTAAGAGACAATGCTGAAATGCTAGGTGAGATAGAAACTATCGATACAGGTAAAATTATTAGAGAAACTAAAAAACAAGCAATTTATATTGCTGACTATTATGATTATTACGCAGGCCTTGCTGATAAAGTTGAAGGAACAGTGCTTCCAATTGATAAGCCAAACATTCAAGCAATAACAACCAGGATTCCAATTGGTGTAATAGCAGCAATCATTCCGTGGAATTCACAAATGTTTTTAACTGCAACAAAGTTGGCTCCTGCTCTAGCAATGGGCAATACTGTAGTGATTAAATCTTCAGAACTTGCTCCAGCGGTTATGTTTGAATTTGCAAAACTTATTGAAAAAACTGGCCTCCCTAAAGGAGTGGTAAATGTTATCACTGGCTTTGGTGATCCGTGTGGAAAAACAATAACAACACATGATTTAGTTGAAAAAATTGCTTTTACAGGTGGGCCTGAAACAGCAAGACATATCATTAGAAATTCTGCAGACAATTTATCTGAGGTAAGTCTAGAACTAGGTGGAAAAAGTCCAGTAGCAGTGTTTGATGATGCGGAACAAGAAAATGCAATTAATGGAATTGTTGCTGGAATATTTGGTGCAAGTGGTCAAAGCTGTATAGCTGGATCCAGACTTTATATTCAAGCAGGTATTTACGATGAATTTCTAAATAAACTGTCTAATCGAGCATCTAAAATTAAAATTGGAACACCCATGGATCCAGAAACTGAAATGGGACCATTAAGTAGTTTTAAACAATTAGAAACTATTGAAAAAAATATAAAAGATACAATTGACCAAGGTGGAAAAATTAAATGTGGCGGAAAAAGAGACTCTTTTTCTAATAAAGGATATTACTTTCCTCCAACAATTATTGAATGTAATAATCATAATTTACCTGTTGCAGAAAATGAGTTATTTGGACCTGTTTTATCAGTTATGAAATTTAATACTGAAGAAGAAGTAATTGATAAAATGAATGATAATCAATATGGGTTATCTTCGGGTGTTTATACCAGTAATCTATCTCGAGGTATGAGGGTTTCTAAAGCAATAAGAGCAGGAATAACTTTTGTAAACACTTATAGATTAATTTCTCCCTCAGCTCCTTTTGGAGGAATGAAAGATAGTGGTTATGGAAAAGAAGCAGGTATAGATTCCATTAAAGATTACACAAGAGTTAAAACTACATGGTTTTATACTTCTGATGAACCTTCGCTAGATCCTTTTTCAATTAGATAAATTTGACTACCAAACATTACTTTTTAGTTTTATTAATAATGGTAATCTTTGGTAGTGCTTATCCAGTTGGTAAATTAATTTTAAATAGCTCTCTACCACCAATGTTGATGGCCTCAATTAGAATGGGAATTGTTTTTATTTGTCTAATTCCTTTTTGGAAATTTAAAATTCCTGAAAAAAAATATTTTATACCCTTATTTGGGTTTTCATTATCGATGGGAACAGGAGTATTTTTATTTATGAACTTGGCTCTACTAGAAGCAACTATTGTATCTCCAATAATTATTGGGGCACAATTAAGTATTCCCTTTGCAATTCTTATAAGTTCATTTTTTTTAGGAGAAAAAATAAGCTATAAAAAATGGAGTTTAGTTTTTTTTGCTTTTGTTGGAATTTTTTTAATTGGTTATGATCCTAATCTTAAGGGAGAAATTTTGGCATTATTTTATACTACTATAATGGCTCTTTGTTATGCTCTCGCTCAAGTTTTTTCAAGATATTTAAAAGACCTTGATGTTAAGTTGACTAATACTTTTATGGGAATAACAGGCTGTCTAAGTCTTTTAATTTTTTCAATAATTTTTGAAGGTAACAGCATCTATCATTTTCAAAATATTAATTTTTCAACTTGGCTTTTAATCCTTCATAGTGCTGTTTTAGTTTCTTTGGTGGCTCATATGTCCATGTTTTATCTTTATAAATTTTACCCTGTTGGTCAAGTAATGCCTTTTTATTCCTTATTTCCGATTTTTGGAATTATCCAAACTTTTTTTATTTTTGGTGAAATACCTCCGCTATTAACTTTAATTGGCGGGACTATTGTTCTTGCATCAGTCTATTATATGCAAAAAATGAGATGATTTTGTGATTGAATATTAACAATATTCATAATTAAATTGGTTTTTTATAAATTGTTAACAATTAAAGAGGAAGATAATGAAAAAACTATTTATTGCTGCATTTATGTTTGTTTCAAGTTTTGGAACTAATGTAATGGCAGACGGACACGCGATTAAGATGGGAATCATCTTAGGATTTACTGGTCCTATTGAATCTCTAACACCAGCTATGGCTGCATCTGCTGAGCTTGCTTTTAAAGAAGCTTCAGACTCAGGTTCACTATTAGGTGGAAAAAAAATTGAAGTAGTAAGAGCAGACTCAACTTGTGTTGACTCAGCAGCAGCAACTGCAGCAGCTGAAGGAGTTATCTCACAAGGTGTAGCAGCTATAATGGGTGCTGACTGTTCAGGTGTAACTGGTGCGATTGCATCAAATGTTGCTGTACCAAATGGTGTGGTAATGATTTCACCTTCAGCTACTTCACCAGGATTAACAACTTTAGATGACAAAGGATTCTTTTTTAGAACAGCTCCTTCTGATGCTAGAGGTGGACAAATCTTAGCTGACGTAACTAAAGATAGAAAAGTTAAAAGCGTAGCTATAACTTATACTAATAATGACTACGGAAAAGGTTTAGCTGATGTTTATAAAGCTGCTGCTGAAGCTCATGGTATTAAAGTTACAGCTGTAACTGCTCATGAAGATGGTAAAGCTGACTACTCATCTGAAGTTGCTACACTAGCTTCTGCTGGTGGTGATGCTATGGCTGTAATTGGTTATCTTGACCAAGGTGGTAAAGGAATGATTCAAGCAGCTCTAGATTCAGGAGCATTTGATAAGTTTGTTTTATCAGATGGTATGATCGGTCAATCACTTGTTGATGCATTCCCTAAAGGTTTAAAAAAATCTTTTGGTACTATGCCGGGTTCAACTGGAAAAGGTGCAGGAGTATTTGCTGATGTTGCAAAAGCTGCTGGTATAGACTCTTCTGGTCCATACACTGGTGAGTCTTATGATGCAGCTGCGCTAATAGTTTTAGCAATGCAAGCAGGTAATTCTGCTGACAGAGCATCAATTGCAAAAAATGTAATGGGTGTTGCTAATGAACCTGGAACTAAAATTTACCCAGGTGAGCTTAAAAAAGGATTAGATTTATTAGCTAAAGGTAAAAAGATAAATTACGAAGGTGCAACTGGAGTAACTTTTACTGATGTTGGTGAAGCTGAAGGTTCTTTCTTAGAGCAAGAAATC
>JAOHFB010000051.1 GCA_028097785.1 Candidatus Pelagibacter sp.
ATTGAAAAAAGAATAATTGGCAGAGTAACGTGTGATAAATGTAATTTAACACTAAATGAGTTTTTTAATAAAGAAGAAATAGATTTGCATCCATGTGGCAAAGAACATTTTGTTAAAAGAAAAGATGATAATCTTGAAACAATAATGTCTAGATACGACATTTATACAAAAACGACAGAACCAGTTCTTAATTTTTTTTCAAAAAATTCAAATTTCCATGAGATTGATGGAACTCTTGAAATTGATCAAATAACCGCTAAAATTGACACTTTTATCAATGTTTAATGCGTTGACTTTAGAGAATCTTATTATATAAAAGGCTCAAATTATCACAAAAATTATGGCTCGTATCGCAGGTATCAACATCCCACAAAATAAACTTGTTCATATAGGTTTAACCTATATTTATGGAATAGGGGATAAATTTTCTAATCAAATTTGTACATCACTTGAAATTCCAAGAGCAAAAAGAATTAATGAATTAACAGATGACGAAATTTTAAAAATTAGAGAATATATTGATGCTAATTTTAAAGTTGAAGGTGATTTAAGAAGAGATTACTCGCTTACAATTAAAAGACTGATTGATCTGGCTTGTTATAGAGGAACAAGACATAGAAAAAAATTACCTGTAAGAGGTCAAAGAACAAGATGTAATGCAAGAACAAGAAAAGGAAAAGCAATCGCTATTGCTGGTAAAAAATTAACTCCAACTAAAAAATAATTATGGCTAAAGCTGATAAAGTTGAAAATAAAGATCAGAAGGTAGAGAAGTCTTCAAAAAAAAGTAATAAAAGCTCATATTCGAAAAAGAAAAAAATTAAAAAAAATATTCTTAATGGAATTGCATACGTGCAATCAACTTTTAATAATACGATTATTTCAATTGCAGATACTAATGGAAATGTTATTTCTTGGGCATCTGCAGGGCAAAAAGGATTTAAAGGATCTAGAAAATCAACTCCTTATGCCGCACAAATTGCTGCTGATGCTGCTGCCTCTAAAGCATTAGAATATGGAATGAAAACTTTATCTGTTGAAGTGAAGGGCCCTGGGTCTGGACGTGAAACAGCTTTAAGAGCATTACAAGCAAGAGGTTTTAAAATTTTATCAATTAAAGATACTACACCCATGCCTCATAATGGAACTAGACCACCAAAGAAAAGGAGAGTTTAATGGAAGTCGAAAATGTAAATGTAAAAAATTGGAAATCGTTAATTAAGCCATCTAAATTAGATGTTCAAATTAGTGATGACTTAACTCATGCTAAAATTATAGCAGAGCCTTTAGAAAAAGGTTATGGATTAACATTAGGTAATTCTCTAAGAAGAATTTTACTTTCATCAATAAGAGGTGCTGCAGTTACCTCCATTCAAATTGATGGTGTTTTACATGAATTTACATCTATCAAAGGTGTAAGAGAAGATGTTACTGATATTGTTTTAAACGTAAAATCTTTAGCATTAAAATGTAATTCAGAAGGTACAAAAAAGCTTATTTTGGATGCAAAAGGTCCAGGTGAGATTAAAGCATCTGATATCACGCAAGTTGCTGATGTAGAAATATTAAATCCTGAACTTGTAATATGTAATCTAGATGAAAATACAAATTTTCACATGGAAATGAATGTAAGCACTGGAAAAGGTTATGTTCCTGCTGATTTAAATAAACCAGAAGAACCACCTTTAGGATTAATTGCAATTGACTCGCTTTATAGTCCAGTGAAAAAAGTATCTTACTCAATAAGCACAGCAAGAGAAGGTAAAGCTCTTGATTACGATAAGCTTACTATGGAAGTTGAGACTAATGGGTCAATTTCAGCAGAAGATGCTGTCGCTTACTCAGCAAGAATTTTTCAAGATCAGTTAAAAATGTTTGTTAATTTTGATGAACCAGTTGAAGCTCCTGTAAAAGAAGTTTCTACAGAACCAGAATTTAACAAGAATTTATTAAGAAAAGTTGATGAACTAGAGCTATCGGTTAGATCAATGAATTGTCTTAAAAATGATAATATTATTTATATTGGTGATCTTGTTCAAAAATCTGAAGGAGAAATGCTTAGAACACCAAATTTTGGAAGAAAATCTTTAAATGAAATTAAAGAAGTTTTAACTGGAATGTCTTTATATTTAGGTATGGAAATCCCAAATTGGCCACCTGATAATATTGCTGAGATGTCGAAAAAATTAGAGGAAGCTATCTAATGAGACATGGAATGGCAAATAAGAAGTTAAATAGAACTTCTGAGCATAGAAAGGCTCTTTTAAAGAATATGTTAAATTCTTTAATTAAGTATGAGCAAATTAAAACTACTTTGCCAAAAGCTAAATTTTTAAAACCTCAAGCTGATAAGATTATTACATTAGGTAAAAAAGAAACATTACAGACTACAAAAATGTTAGTTTCTCAACTACAGGATATAAAATCAGCAAATAAAGTTAAAAAAACACTTTCAAAAAGATATGAAAAAAGAAATGGTGGATATACAAGAATTATAAAAGCTGGATTTAGATATGGTGACAACGCACCTATGGCTATCATTGAATTTGTTGATAGAGATGTTGAAGCTAAAAGAATTGATAAGCCAAAAAAAGATGCTAATAAAGAAGCATCAAAAGCTGAAGAAAAGAAACAAGCAACAGCATAAACTGTAAAGCATGAACAAGTCATATACCGTTGATTCAACGTGTAATGATATGCGTATAGATCGATGGACCAGACTCAAAATAGGTAAAATTCCACAAGGACTAATTGAAAAATACCTAAGATCAGGCAAAATCAAAATAAATAAAAAAAAAATCAAAAGTTCAACCAAAGTTAAAACAAACGATATTGTTAATTTTTTTAACTTGGATTTTAAAGAAACGATTGTTCAAAAAAAAATAAAGTTCGAACCATCAAAAGAAATTATAAAATCTAATGAAGATCAAATTATCGATAATAATGAAAATTTTGTCGTATTAAATAAAAGTTCAGGTATCTCTGTGCAGGGTGGCACTAAATCAAAAAAAAATTTAGTTGATATTTTTGCTAAAAGTGAAATCTTTCAAGGCACAAAACCTTATTCAGTACATAGATTAGATAAAGATACTTCTGGTGTTTTTATTATGTCTAAAACAAGGGAGTCTGCTCAATTATTAACCTCTTTATTTAGATTAAGAAAAGTTCATAAAACATATCTTGCTATTTGCCATGGTGAATTAAATACAGACGAAGGTGAATGGAATGATGATCTTATCCGGTATGATGGAGATAAAAAAATTATAGAAAAAGCAAAAACAATTTTTAAAGTTTTAGATAAGAATTCAGAAGCAAGTTTAGTTGAGTTAAAACCCATCACCGGTCGTAAACATCAACTTAGAAAGCAATTATATGCTTTAGGACAACCAATCTTTGGTGATATTAAGTATAAATTATCTAACTCTTCAAGGGGGTTAAACAAGAATTTAATGCTTCATTCATATCAGATTAAATTTATTATTGATGATGTAAAGCATACATATACCGCTTTACTACCAGATTATTTTAGAAAATTATTAAAGACAAAAAGACTTAGATTTTCAGGTTTAAAATAAATTTTTCTATTAATAATTTATCTAAGTCTGAGTAATCATTATTATTAATATTCATCAAATTGGTAACTCCTTTATCAGCAATTCCACAAGGTATAATTTTTTTATATTGTTCTAGATTATTGTTTATATTTATCGCG
>JAOHFB010000052.1 GCA_028097785.1 Candidatus Pelagibacter sp.
TTGGACCTTGGACACATAAAAAGAATCTTTTTTAGATATCCAGTAGATTAAAAAAGTGTTAATCTAATCATATAAAGCGATACATAACTCATCGTTAAATCCAATACGAAAGCGGGATCGATCGTCTTTTTTTAAATTAGAAAGTTTAAAGGAGGAAGCATGAAATTTGGATATTTTTGTAATACTACTAACTGGACACACAAGCCTTATCACGAACTATTAGATGAAACTCGAGAGATAACAGAATATTGTGATCAAAATAAATGGAATTCAATTTGGTATACCGAACATCATTTTAATCACGAAGGAATGGAGTCTTGCACTAACCCATTAATGATGGGTGTTGATGCTGCTGCAAGAACAAATCAAATTAGAATTGGTCAAGCATGCAATGTAATTACTTTTCATAACCCCATACAAATGGCTGAAGATGTTGCTCTTTTAGATCAACTATCTAAAGGAAGAGTTGAGGTTGGTATTGGTAGAGGAATTTATGGAAGAGAAGCTGTTAACTTAAATATCGAAGCAGATATGAAAGATCAGGCTAAAAACTTTAGATTATTTGATGAAACATTAACTATTTTAAAAAAAGCTTGGAAAGAAAAATTCTTTGATCACAAAGGAGAATTTTATACTTATCCATCACCTGATTATGTATGGCAACATGATATGAGTAAACCAAGTGAAGAATTTATGGACATGAAAACAAATGTAATGAAAAAAATTAGTGTTCTGCCACAACCGTATCAAAAACCCTATCCACCAATTCATCAAGTTGTAGATGGTATAAGATCGATTGAGTGGGCAGCACAACAGGGTTTAAACATCATCATGTGGATACCAACTGTTAAAGCATTAAAAATAAAATTTGAAGCTTTCAAAAATGCAAAATCTGAATCTGAAAAAAGAAACGTTCCAATGGGTGAAGGAATTTCACTAGTAAGAGATATGTTTGTTGCTGATACCATGGAAGAAGCTAAAGAGAAAGCTGGTGAACATATGGTAAATTATATGAGATGGGTGTGTCATTGGCGAGGTCTAGGAAATCATATGGATCCAGGTGAAGAACTTCCTGAAACAAAAGGAAAATTAGATTTATTAAATTATGAATTTCTTCATAAAAGAAATATGTTATTTGGGACTCCTGAATACGTAGCTGATAAAATTCATGAATTAAAATCTGAATTAAACTTACAAAATTTACAAGTTTGGTCAAACTTTCCTGGGGTAAAACATGAAGACTGTATGAAAAGTATTAAGCTTTTTACTGAAAAAGTAATGCCTCACTTTCAAGATGATATAGATACTGAAGTCAAAAAAGTTTCGTGATTAAATCACGAAAAAAAATATCTGGTGGCCAAGCTGCCGTTCAATCTTTAAAAAAAGAAAAAGTTGAACATGTTTTTGGACTTATTGGTTCAGCCACAATGGAAATGTTTGATGCCCTTTATCATGAAAAAAAGATAAAATTTATTGGTGTAAGAGATGAAAGAACTGGCACTCATATGGCAGATGGGTACGCCAGGGCATCTAATAAACCTGGGGTAATCATTGCAGGACAAAACGGACCTGGGGCAACAAATCTAGTAACTGGAGTTGCTCAAGCAAAAGCAGCTTTTTCACCAGTAGTAGCTATAGCTGGATCTTACTCAACAAAAGATAAAATGGAAGATGCCTTTCAAGGTCTTGATCAACAATCTTTATTTACACCTATTACTAAAAAAACATGGACTGTAAAAAATTCAAAGATAATACCCAATGTTATTAGCGATGCATTTAGTCTAGCTATGAAACCTAGAAGAGGCCCGGTTTGTGTTAATCTACCTAGAAATATTCTAGCAGCAACAAATACATATAAGATAGACGCCAATAAACCCTCTTTTGAGAGTGAAAGCACTGTGAGAGGTAACAATGAAAAAATTAAAAAAGCAGTCAAAATTATAAATCAAGCTAAGCAACTTGTTATCATTGCTGGTGCAGGAATTAAATATACAGCTAAATATAAAGAAGTCATTAAACTTGCTGAATTATTAAACATACCAATAGTTACAGCCGCAGGTCACGGTGATGCTATTCCATTTAACCATAAATTAAATGCTGGTCAAATGGGTCCTCGTGGAAACCCGGTTGCATCAAGACTTGTTAAGGAAGCAGATGTAATTTTAGCAATTGGGACTAGATTAGGTTTTAACTCTACTTTTTATTCATACGATAACCTAAATAAAAAAGCAAAAATTATACAAATCGAAATTGAAAAAAAAATGCTTGGTAAATATTTTCCAATAACTGTTGGAATTAATGCTGATGCAGCTACAGCTACAAATCAGATATATAATGAAATTAAAAAACAGAAAATTAAATTAGAACTCATATCTAAAAGAAAGAAAAGATTTTTTAATAAATAGAGATAAAGATAATCTTGGAAAAAACTTTCCTATTCAACCAAAAGGATTGTTTAAACAATTAAGAAAAGCTTTGCCAAAAGATACAGCAATTACTCTAGATGCAGGAACACTTTGTTTGCAAGCAACAGATGCTCTTGAATATTATAATCCTCCTTCATTATTTACACCTTTAGATTTTGGTTTAGTTGGTTTTTCATTTGCTTGTGGTCTTGGAGTTAAAATTGCAAAACCTAAAAAAACAGTTGTTAGCTTAATGGGTGATGGAGGTTTTGGAATGACTATATCTGAATTAAGTACAGCAGTTGAATATGGAATTAATACAACAACGATTGTGATGAATAATCAAAGTTGGGGAGCAGAAAAAGCATATCAAAAAGATTTTTTTGGAAAAAGATATTTAGGTGCAGATATTACTAGCCCATCATTTGATAAAGTAGCAGAGTTATATGGTGCAAAAGGCTTTAAAGTAAAAAAAATCTCCGAAATAAATGAAGCTGTAAGAGCTGCAATTAAATGTAATAAACCTGCAGTAGTTGATATTGATGTTGATCCTGCTGCGCTATATAGTTTTAGAAGAGATAGTTTTAAACATAGGCAAAAATAAATGTCCCAAAAAGATATTGGTAATAAAATCCCAATTTATAAATTGAAAGCAGGTAAAGAAGTTGAAGATTATTATGATGAATGGACTATTAAAAATAAATATGACAAGGACATGGTTGATTGGAAATATTCTGGACCTCAAGAAACTGTAGATCTTTTTAAAAAACATGCTCCTAATCAAGATATAAAAATTTTAGATGCTGGTTGTGGAACTGGTTTAGTGGGTATTGAACTCAAGAAAAATGGTTTTAATAATATAGATGGGGCAGATTTTTCTCAAAAAATGTTAGATTTAGTGCCAGAAAATATTTATCAAAATCTATTCAAAATCGATCTTAATAAGAAAGTTGCTATTAATGA
>JAOHFB010000053.1 GCA_028097785.1 Candidatus Pelagibacter sp.
AAGGTGGTGTTATTAATACCTCTTCATCAAAAGAAATTCAGAAATATGTTTAGTTTAATTAATCAGTTAGTATTTTGTAGGTTAAATAAGCAATTTCTATTAGTAATAATATTTCTAATCCTGACATTATGAGTGTTCCTTATTTATAAATTTATGTCTCTCTCTTCTCCACAAATAAAAAAAGATTATGATTAATAAAGGTTGTAAAATAACAAAAATAAGAATGTTGATTAACTCATAACTCATTCCAGTGTGTTCGGCCATAATTTCAAGCACCATCACACACCAATTAAAAAAATCATTTATCATAATTTTTTATGTGAAAATTCTTTGCAAAGCTTATTGGCTTTTAATATGGATGGAACGAGTTCATCTAATTTCCAGCTATTATTTCGAATGTCAAAGTATTTAGCTGCTTTAAAATCTAGTCCGTCAACAATTTCAATTTCATATTTTTGAAATTCGTCATAAAACTCTTTTAGAAAATAAATATATTCCTTAATAGGGTATGAGCCTAAGCTAAGATGAACTCTGTATCCCATTAGAAAAGGAGATATATCTTGAACTGATGCTGTGATCTCAGCTCCATTTATTTTAATTGGAATATTTTTATCTAACAATTGGTTAATATCTCCAGGCTTTTCGTAAGTATAAACAGTAAAGGTATTATAAACCTTATCGCAATTATCCTGTACTCTTATCCAAAAGTTAAGATTATCACCATGGGTAACCTCACCACTTACACGAGCGTAAGATAATGTTTTATATCTATCGATAGTCCACTCAGAGGATTGAGCTTGATAAGCAATAACTAATAAAAATAAAAATAAATGTAATGAGATAAAAATTGCAAACCGCTTCAAGATTTAAACTCCACCTTAAAACCATCATTTTTTAACAAGGATGTTATTTTATCTAATAATAAGCTGTGATGCGTATTAGGGCTTACTTTGAATTTAAAAGTTTGTTTATAAACTGGGGTAGAATTACCGTATGAGATGAAAGTTGATACATGACAATATTTGTGAATATCGTTTATTTCCATTAATTAGCGCTCCTTATGGGTTGTGTTTTTGAAAGTAAGTAACTTGTAGTTAGTAATAGTGGCTCCAATCTTTTTTTGGGGATGCCTACGAGATAACAAGGAAGATAATGAAAAGAAACGTAAACAGGATGAAAAAAGATTGGAAATCCAATGCATGATACACTTGATCATTAACATTTGTTTTTATTCAGACAAAAATATGTTCTTAAAAAGAATTTGATGAGTTAATCAGATAAAATTTTATAAGCTAAAAAAGCAACACTTCAAAAATTACTTAAGTGGATCACAGGCCCAGTCTTCTTGCATACCCATCATCACACCTAATAAAATATTTCCAATATTAGATCCTGCATTTCCTTTACTATTTGTATTTCTTTTCATTTGATTATCACAAGCTATTTGAACTTGTTCAGGTGTTCTATATTTATAAGGAATCGTATTTTTAGCTTTTTCACTTTTAGAAGCACAACTATTTAGTAAGAAGCACAGGACTATTGTAACTAATATTTTTTTCAAACTAACTATCTACTAAAAGTTTATATGTTAAAAAAGTTAGCTCAATAATGATTAAAGCTTCAATCATGTTAACTTTTCAATTTTAATGGATATTCTCCAAACCTATTTTTTCCAGAAGTTCCTTTTCCAATTAGCATTATAGCAAGAATAATCCAGCCAATGAACGGAATAGCTGATATTAAAACAAACCAACCCGACTTATCAATATCATGCAATCTTCTTACTGAAACTGAGATTGCTGGAATAAATAATAATAGAACCACAATTGCTGATATTCCTGAATATATTAATTCTTTGTCGTTAAACGAGTCTTCATAAATAAATAATGGTATAGAAACTAATGTAAATATTAATTGAAAATACCAATATTCAGACCTACTTGCTCTATCTCGAAAATTAAAATATTTTTTTAAACAAGTGCCTATAGAATTTACTAAAGTTAATCCAATTACATTTTCATCATCATAAGTTTTATCTATTTTTTCTTCTTCTAACTCATATTCAGATTTATTTTCCTCTTTTTCATATTGAGACTGTTCCTCTAATTCATCTTTTGCTTCAATGGTATGCTCAATCTCTTCTACAGACTCTTCTACTGGTTTCTCATTTTTCTTAATTTGCCAAGGTTGTGTTGAAACTTCTTCTGGCTTTATTTCAGATGGTAATTCTTCATTATTTTCGTCTGCTGTAATGAATGATTTTATATCTCCTTCTGGTGCTACTGTCTCTTCTACCTCTTCTGACTCTTCTTGAGGAAAAGTTAATTCTTCAATACTGGACGCAGTGGTCCATTTTCCTCTCAAACCAGCTTTAACTCTAGTATCTTCTTTAACTGTCTCACTGTCTACTAAGGCTTGTAAACTTGATAATGAATTAACTGTGATTTCAGAACCATTATTATCAATAAATTTATAAATCATATTAATTTGGGAAAATTATTTTTCCAATCCTTTCAACTACAAAACCAGCTCCTCCTCTTCTCAATACTGAAGGCTCAGTTGAATAGCTTGATCCTGATGATACAGCAAATACTCCTTTAAAATCTCGTCCTGCTTTTTCGAAATCTAAATTCATATAGGTTGCCATATTTGATTTCACTGTTGAGCCTGGAAATGCAAAATATTTTTCACTAAAAGTAACACACCAAATCTCAGCTTTCTCAAAAGGTCTGGTTGAATTTATTAAAATAGTTTTAGTTCCATCTTGTCTTTCTTTTCTACTGAGAGCTAAGCCATGCCACTTTTGTTTAAAGCCTGTAACTTTTGAAAAATCTTCTAGTGCTTCTTTATAGTCAGATACCAGCTCATCATATTTTTCAGCAATAATTTCTTCAGGAGTTTTGGGTTGCTCTTGAATTGGTTCTGGCGGCGCTTCATTATCTAAAGAAGTTTGCTGTGATCTTGCTGCTGTTCTGCTTACAGATTTAATTTGATCTGATGTATTTTTTAATTTACCTTCTAAATCATTTTTTAAAGATGCAATTTTACTCTCGGCTTCTTCTTTCTCTCTTTTTCTTTTTTGCCCAGAGTCATAAATAAAATACCCTCCCACACAAATAACTAAGAACATGATAACACCAATTAAAATTTCCTTAATTGGCCACTTACTAGCTAACTCTTCCTCTAAATTTTGAATTTCTAATTTTAAAGTATCAATCTGTTGAATAATATCATCTTCAGCAGAATTCATATCTGAATTTATATCATCAATTTTTTCAAAAAATTTATCTATATCTAAATCTCTATTTGATAATCGATCCCATTGGACAAAAAACCCTGGCATCTTCTTTGTCCAAAATTTAGAT
>JAOHFB010000054.1 GCA_028097785.1 Candidatus Pelagibacter sp.
ATATAGGAATTGTATCAAAACAAGATGCATTAGATTATTCTTTTTCTGGTGTTATGGTTAGAGGCTCTGGTGTTGCTTGGGATTTAAGAAAATCACAACCATATGATTGCTATGATCAACTTGATTTTAAAATTCCTGTTGGAAAAAATGGAGATTGTTATGATCGATACTTATGCAGAATTGAAGAAATGAAAGAAAGTGTTTCCATAATCAAACAATGTCTCTCAAAAATGGAAAAAGGCCCAATTAAATCTTTAGATGGAAAAATAAGCCCACCACCAAAAAAAGATCTTAAGCAATCAATGGAAGCTTTGATTCATCATTTTAAACTTTTTACAGAGGGCTATAGAGTTCCTAAGGATGAAATTTATACAGCAGTTGAGGCTCCAAAAGGTGAGTTTGGTGTTTATTTAATTTCTGATGGTTCAAGCAAACCTTATAAGTGTAAAATTAGAGCACCAGGATTTTCACACCTTCAATCAATGGATTATTTAATAAAAGGTCATATGTTAGCTGATGTACCTGCTGTATTGGGTTCAATGGATATAGTTTTTGGAGAAGTAGATAGATGAGTTTAAGAAGACCAGCAAAAGATCAGCCAGAAACTTTCGAGTTTAACCCTTCATCCTTAGAGGCTGCAAAAGCTATTGTTTCTAAATACCCTGAAGGTAAACAGCAAAGTGCTGTTATGGCTTTGCTTTACATAGCTCAGAGACAAAATAATAATTGGATACCATTAGCTGCTATGAAGTATATCGCTAAATTTTTAGAGATGCCTTACATCAAAGTTTATGAGGTCGCTACTTTTTACACAATGTACAATTTATCTCCTGTCGGTAAATTTTTTGTACAAGTTTGCACTACTACTCCATGCATGATTAGAGGAGCAAATAAACTAGTTGAGGCGTGTAAAGAAAAAATTTCAGAGAATGAGTTAGAGTTATCAAGAGACAAGAGCTGTTCATGGATGGAAGTTGAATGTCTTGGAGCATGTGTGAATGCCCCAATGATGCAAATTAATGATGATTATTACGAAGATCTTGATAAAGAAAAAACTTTAGAAATTTTAGACAAAATTTTAAGTGGTGAAACACCAAAACCAGGATCTTATAGAGGTCGTGTGAATAACGAACCTGAAAATAACAGAAAAACACTTATGGATTTAAAAAATGCTTAAAGATAAAGATAGAATTTTTCAAAATCTATATAATGATTTGGGCTCAGATGTTTCTTCATCTCAAAAAAGAGGGGATTGGGTTAATACCAAAGATATAACAGATAAAGGTAGAGATTGGATTATCAATGAAATTAAATCTTCAGAATTAAGAGGCAGAGGTGGTGCTGGATTTCCAACAGGATTGAAATGGTCTTTTGCCCCTAAGGAAGTTGGATCAAGACCTCACTATTTAGTAATTAATGGAGATGAATCTGAGCCAGGAACTTGTAAGGATAGAGATATATTAAGATTTGAACCACACAAATTGATAGAAGGTTGTCTTATTGCTTCTTATGCTGTGCAAGCACATGTTTGCTATATTTATATCAGAGGTGAGTATTTTGTTGATGGTCAAAAACTTCAAGCTGCAATAGATGAAGCTTATGAAAAAAAATTACTTGGTAAAAATGCTGCTGGTACAGGCTGGGATTTAGATATTTATATTCATTATGGTGCAGGAGCTTATATTTGTGGTGAGGAAACAGCTTTACTTGAAAGTATTGAGGGAAAAAAAGGTCAACCAAGATTAAAACCTCCATTTCCAGCTTTAATTGGTTTATATGGATGTCCAACAATCATTAATAATGTTGAAACTATAGCAGTTGTTCCTACTATTCTTAGAAGAGGGGGTAAATGGTTTGCCTCACTTGGTAGAGAAAAAAATACAGGAACTAAAATTTTTTGTATTTCAGGGAATGTAAACAATCCATGCAACGTTGAAGAAGAAATGAATATACCATTAAAAGAATTAATAGAGGTTCATGCTGGTGGAGTAATTGGAGGTTGGGACAATCTACAAGCTGTAATTCCTGGGGGATCATCGATGCCATTAATACCTAAAGAAAAATGTGAAACATTAACTATGGATTTCGATTCTTTAATGGCTGAAAAAAGTGGATTAGGCACTGCAGGAATAGTCGTTATTAATAAAGATCAAGACATCATTAAATGCATGGCAAGAATTGCTAGATTTTATAAACATGAAAGTTGTGGTCAATGCACACCTTGTAGAGAGGGGTCTGGATGGATGTGGCGTATGTTGGAACGTATGGCAAAAGGTGAGGCAACCAAAGATGAAGTTGATATGTTAGGTGATGTTACAAATCAAATTGCAGGTCACACGATTTGTGCTTTTGGTGAAGGCTCTTCATGGCCTGTGCAAGGTCTTTTAAGACACTTTAAAAAAGAGATAGAAGAAAGAAATAATTTGGAACTTATAGTAGAGAAAAAAAACACAATTCCTTACTTAGTCGATCAACACTTATTGGATAAAAAAAATGCTTAAATTAAAAGTTAACAATATTGACGTAGAAGTTGAAGAAGGTCTGACAGTTCTCCAAGCATGTGAAAAAGCTGGAGTTGAAATTCCAAGATTTTGTTATCATGAAAAACTTTCAATAGCAGGAAATTGCAGAATGTGCTTAGTTGAAATGGAAAAATCTCCTAAACCAGTTGCATCTTGTGCAATGCCTGCAGCAGAAGGCATGAATATCAAAACAAATACAACCTTTGTTGAAAAAGCAAGAAAAGGTGTGATGGAATTCTTACTTGCCAATCACCCATTAGATTGTCCAGTCTGTGATCAAGGTGGGGAATGTGATCTTCAAGATCAATCAATGTTCTATGGTGTAGATAAATCGAGATACAAAGAAAATAAAAGATCAGTTCCTGAAAAAAATATGGGACCTTTAATAAAAACTCAAATGACAAGATGTATTCATTGTACACGTTGTGTAAGATTTGCAACTGAAGTCGCTGGTGTGCCAGAGCTTGGAGCTATTGGCAGAGGTGAAGATATGCAAATTACAACTTATTTAGAACAATCAATGCAATCAGAGCTATCAGCTAATGTAGTAGATTTGTGTCCAGTTGGAGCTCTAACATCGAAACCATATGTATTTGAAGCAAGACCTTGGGAACTTAAAAAGACAGAAACCATAGATGTTATGGATGCTATTGGATCGAATATAAGAGTTGATACTTATGATTGGGAAGTAAAAAGAGTGTTGCCAATTATAAACGAGGATATTAATGAAGAATGGATTTCTGACAAGACA
>JAOHFB010000055.1 GCA_028097785.1 Candidatus Pelagibacter sp.
GCTTCATTGAGAGTACACTTGTGTTTCTATAAATTTCTGCACCCATATTCCGCGCACCTGTTGCCATTGCTTGAGTTAAATCAGCAGGCTGAATATATCCATCTTCTGGATGTTGGATTGCACCAACTAAATCTTCTGTATGACATAAAGGCCAAATTTCTTTTACTTGATCTGGTGTTAAAAATTTAACATCCACACCAATAGTTTGAGCTACACCAGCGTACTGATGATACTCATCCATTCTATCTTTGGTACTTGCTAAACGAATATTTGATACAACACTAAAGCCAACATTTTTTCCAGTTTCCTCTTCTAAATTTTTATAGAGATCAACTGCGTATTTATGAAGTTGTCCGACTGAATAACTCATATTAAACAAAGGTAGTAATCCTGCTGCATGCCAAGTAGATCCTGATGTCAATTCTTTTCGTTCAACAAGAACAACATCTGACCAACCTTTTTTTGCTAAATGATAAAGAGCGCTAACGCCTACTACTCCACCGCCAACTACGACAACTTTAGTTTTTGTTTTCATCCGCGATTCCTACTAAATTTTTTGAAATAACGAAACAAAATTGTATCTGTGGATAATTAAATTGAGCTGCCAAGTGGGATTGGATTTGACACCATCGTAGTCAGCCAACAATCCTTCAACACACCATCAAGAGTGTATTTTTCGACCTGCCAATTGAACTTATGATAGATTTTATCTTTGTCTAAAATTATTACCTCAAATTGAGCCCATTTGTCATTACTTCCAAGCTCAGTAATAGTGTGACTGAGGTGATCCAACATCATTTGGTAAGAATCTCCTTTGATCATTCTCTTAAAATTGGGCAACGGACCAGTGACCTTTTTGTTGTTTGGATGAGCAAAATTCCAAGTTTGCTCAATTCCACTATCTTTAAATTCTAGATCATTTTTTTGAAGTCCACTTAGCTGGATTTTAACTACTTCTGATGGCTTAATATTACTATTAGGTTTTAAAATTTCTGCCTTTGATGAAGTTAAAAAAATAGAAATAAAAAATAATATTTTAAATATTATTTGCAGTCTTTTTAACATCTTCTAAAAATTCTTCTCTCTTTGCATCACTTACAAAGGGTACTGCAAAATATCTTCTATAGACAATGTTATATATGCCACACATGTGAAACACTCCTCTTTTTAACCTTCTAATGGGTAAATTTAAAAAGAAAGTTGTGATTGCTAATCTTGGTGAACCATAAGTACAAAAAATTATTGCTTTTTTTTGTCTCAAATTACCTATTGGATAACCGTAATTACCCCAAAGTTGTTTGAATTTGAATGCCCACGGTGGAGCTAAAACTTTATCAATCCAACCTTCAACAATGGCAGGCATTCTAAAATTCCAAATGGGTGCTATTAGAACAATTGTATCACATTCTTCTATTCTTTGACGATGATTTAAAACATCTTCACCGGGTTCTTCTCCAGAAAAAACAGGATTAAAATTTTCTTTATATAAATCTACTAAGTCAACTTTGTTACCTTTTGCTTCAGCAGTTTTAATAAATGTATCTCTTATTGCGGCATTGAAAGATTTATCATTATAATGCCCGTAAACTAAAAAAATTTTTTTCATTTCTTTTAATAGCAAAATAATTAGAAATAACTAATTAATTTTTTGATTACTCTTGAGTTTTGTATTTGCTGTTATTAATTATAAAAACAAACAAAATGGGTAAAATCAATGTTAGCAAGGTTACCACGATTAATAATATTCCAAGTTCAGAATAGTCTGCAGTAGTTTGAATTTCACCTGACACTTTATCTTTTACTTCTCTAGTGACTGTAAATATTTCATTTAAATACTTTGTTCCAAGAGCGCTTGCAGAAAGAGCTAAATTTGTAAAAGATGCAAAAACAGCAAAAAAAGTTGCTTTAAGATGTGAAGGAGCATTTTTTGCTATCCAAGCCAATAAGGGAATCATTGATACTTGACCTAAAGGGGACTCTAAGGCTGTATTAATCAGTGCAATAAATTTTGCATCAACAACCCCACCTGTTAATGAAGCTGTCCAATTATGAAATCCGTAATACATCCCAACACTGGGTAAAAATAAAACTGCACCAGCAATACTTAATACAACTATTATTTTTGCAATTGAGTTATTAGCCATAAATGGTCTTAATAAAACTATTCCAGCTAAAGTTAAAACTGAAGCTAGTAGAGATAAAACTGAAAAAAACTGTTCATTAAACCCAAGTTCATCAATTTCAAACCAGTTTAAACCAGGTCCAGGACCTGGCATTGCCCTAAATATAAAAATGATTACTGCTGTTCCAACAATCGTTAGTCGTAAATTCTCTGGTAACTCTTTAATGAGTTTAAACATCAAAAATAAAATTATGATAACTGAACCGATAAAAACTATTTCTTGAGCAAAGGGAACTTTAAAAGAACCAATTGATAAAGTGAAAATAACAAATATTAAACTACCTCCCAAAATCCACCAATTAACCTTGGTTTTTTCTGCTCCTCTCTCTTCTTTAAATTCTAATCCTAGAGATTTTAAATTTTCAATTTTTTTATTTCTTAAATGTTTTGCTAAAAGTACCCCTGCAATTGAGACAACCGGTATAACTAATGCATAAATATATATTTTACCATATAGAGCAATTTTAGCAGATTGTTCTAAGCTATCCACGTCTCTAAATAAAATAACATTTACAAGTGCTACTAAAACAGTCCCCCCAATAATTGCAAAACGTCCAAGAGTTTGCATTGTTGTATGCATGATCTTAATTTGATCTTTACTATAATCACTTCCGCTCTCATCAGTTAATGGAACAGCTTCAACTGTCATTGCATCTGCAACAACATCTTGCACGACATATCCAACAGGTGCTAAAATTACACTAATTACAAACCAAGTTTCTACTGAAAAAATTTGAGCTAAGTTTTCAGTATGAATTATAAGGCCATACATAATGAGTAAACTTAGTGCTATTAAAAATGCACCAAAAAAAACCATATAATTTTTTCTCTCCCAGATAAGATCAACTAAATGACCTAATGGCATTTTCAAAGCCCATGGAATTCCTGCCCAAAATCCTAATCCCGCAAGAAACGCAGCTGATAAATTCAAGTAATCTTTAACAAAAAAGGTTCCAACAATTCCTGTTAAACCAGAAATACCTGCTGCAACATAAACCATTAACGGAG
>JAOHFB010000056.1 GCA_028097785.1 Candidatus Pelagibacter sp.
ATGCACATGATCGGTTTAGCTGATATACCAATGATAGTTCTATTTGGACCAACAAATGCAAGGAAATTTGCACCTAAGATAAAAAATATTAAAATTTTAGATAGCAAAATCATGTACAATTCAAATGATATTCAAAAAATTACTGAAAACGATGTATTAAGTCTATTATAATATTTTATAAATATAGATAACAATTAATAATAAAAATTTGAAAAAAAATAAAATTTCAAAAAATTGGATTATCAAACAAAGAAGAGATACCTATGTTAAACAATCAAAGGTTGACGGGTATAGAGCTAGATCTGCTTATAAATTAATTGAAATAGATGAAAAATTTAAAATTTTTAAAGGTGGTATTTCAATAATAGATATTGGAGCGGCTCCTGGAAGTTGGTCTCAATATGCAGCAAAAACTGCAAAAAGTGGGAGACTTATATCAATTGACTTAAAAGAAATGGAACCTATCGGTAATACAGTCCAAATTAAGGGTGATTTTACTGAAGAAAATATTCAAGATGAAATTAAAAAATATATAAAAGATAAAATAGATGTTGTGATGTCAGACATGGCTGTAAATACGACGGGTATTAAGAATATAGATTCTATTCAAACAGGTGAGTTATGCAAAGAAGCAATGTTTTTTGCTAAAGATCAATTAAAAAATAACGGGTACTTTATTTCAAAAATTTTTATGGGTGGAACCTTTAACGAAATAGTCGCAGAAGGAAAAAAATACTTTAAAGAAGTTAAGGTTTTTAAACCAAAATCTAGCAGAAAAGATTCTAAAGAAAGTTTTATAATTTGTAGCAAACTTAGATAGAGACTTTAATTTTAAAAGGAATCGTATATAAAAGATTATGGTTCCTATAAAAGAAGCTCTTACCTTTGATGATGTTACATTAGCCCCAAAATACTCGGAAATACTGCCTTCTGAGGTTAATACAGATGTTCATTTAACCAAAAATCTTAAACTTAAAATTCCACTTTTGTCTTCAGCAATGGATACGGTTACTGAGAGTAAAATGGCAATAGCTATTGCTAAATCAGGAGGAATAGGGGTTATTCATAGAAATTTAGATATTAAAAATCAAATTTTAGAGATTAAAAAAGTAAAAAAACAAAAATTACTAGTAGGCGCTGCTGTTGGTGCTGGACCAAATGAATTCAAAAGAGCTGAAGCAATTATTAAAGAAGGTGTTGATTTAATAGTAGTAGATACTGCTCATGGACATACTAAAAAAGTTGGAGAGATAATAAGATTTATTAAAAAATTTAAAAAACCAAAAATTGCTTTATGTGCAGGTAATATAGCAACCCCAGAGGCTGCTAAATTTTTAATTAAATTAGGTGTTGATATTATAAAAGTTGGAATAGGTCCAGGTTCAATTTGTACGACAAGATTAGTTGCTGGTATTGGTGTTCCTCAATTGAGTGCAATTTTATCTGTAAGAAATGGATTAAGAAATAAAAATGTAAAAATTATTTCTGATGGTGGAATTAAATATTCAGGTGATCTTGCAAAAGCATTTGCAGCTGGAGCTGATGCAATAATGATTGGATCATTATTTGCTGGCACAGATGAGGCACCAGGAAAGTTAATTAAAAAAAATGGAAAATTGTTCAAAAGCTTTAGAGGAATGGGTTCAGTAGGTGCAATGAACAAAGGTTCAGCAGATAGATATTTTCAAACTAAACAAAAAGATACATCCAAATATGTTCCTGAAGGAGTAGAAGGATTTGCTAAATATAAAGGTGATGTTGAAAGTATTATTTATAAATTGATTGGTGGACTTAGATCATCCATGGGATATCTTGGTTCAAAAAATATAATTAAACTTAGAATTAAACCAAATTTTGTCAAAATTACTAAAGCAGGATTTTATGAAAGTATGGTTCATAACGTAGATATGGTTAAAAACGATAGTAAATATTAATGAATAAAATTCTTAAAATAGTTACTCTGATATTGGTTTTAGTTTTATCTGCAAATTTAGCATCAAGTAAAGAAAATTTTTTTGATGAAGCATTAAAAATGTATCAGGATAAAAAATATGATGAAGCACGTTTTATGTTAGAGCGAAATATAGTTTTTAATCCTAAGGATGCTAAATCCTATCTTTATTTAGCAAAAATTTATAATCATGAAGAAGATAAGAGGAAGGAAGAATATAATTTAGACACAGCACTATTAATAGAGCCAAATAATGAAGAGGCTATTTTGATGTTGATGAAAATAGCTTTAGAAAAATCAAATTATTCTAAAGTTGAAGACCTTTCTCAAACATTTTTTAAAGTTTGTGAAAAATTATGTGATGAAAATGATGAAATACAAAAGTCCCTTAAAAATATAGAACCAGAAAATGAGTCTTGATCAAAATCTAGATAAGATCTTAATTATAGATTTTGGTTCTCAATTCACCCAGTTAATTGCTAGAAGAATAAGAGAATTAGGTGTTTTTTCTGAAATCATAAGTCACACAAAAATAAAATTAAATGATATTGATCACTCTGTTAAAGGAATAATTTTATCAGGTGGTCCCTTAAATGTTTATCAAATAAACAAATATTCATTTGATAAAAAAATTATAAATTTAGATGTACCTATCTTAGGTATTTGTTTTGGTCATCAAATACTTTCAAAATTGAATGGAGGCCGAGTTAAACAGTCAAAGCATCGAGAATTTGGGTTAGCAAATATATATAAAGAAAATGAAAGTTTAACTAAAAATTTTTTTAGTAAACAAAAATCTAAAAAAGTTTGGATGAGTCATGCTGATCAGGTATCTAAACTTCCTAAAAACTTTAGAGTAATAGCATCAAGCAATAATTCAAAGTTTGCAATTGTAGAAAATAAATTAAAAAGATTTTATGGAATACAATTTCATCCAGAAGTAACACATACTCAAAATGGCAAAAAACTTATTAGTAATTTTATTTTTTTAATTTGTAAAATTAGTCGTAATTGGTCTTCAAAGGATCAAAAAATTCAACTTATCAAAGAAGTTAAAGAACAAGTTGGATCAGAAAAAGTTATTTGTGCTTTATCAGGAGGTGTTGATAGCAGTGTAGTTGCTCAATTGCTTAATAAAGCGATTGGAAAAAAACTATACTGTATTTTTGTTAA
>JAOHFB010000057.1 GCA_028097785.1 Candidatus Pelagibacter sp.
AATTCAAATTATTTTTAGATTGAATTTTTTTGAGCTCCCTAATTTTATCTAAAACTTCAGGTATAAATTTTTGACCTCCAAATCCAGGATTTACACTCATTATTAAGACTAAATCAATCTTCTCAAGGTAGTTAGTAATTAAGTCAAGTTTAGACTCTGGATTGAGAGAGACTCCAACTTTTTTACCTAGGCTATTAATTTTTAAAATTGACTCTTCTAAGTTTTCAGTTGCTTCTGGATGAATGGTAATAATATCAGCCCCAGCATCTGCGTAAGCTTCAATATATTTATGAACAGGAGATATCATTAAATGAACATCAAATTTAATTGAGCACTGCTTTCTCAAAGCTTTAATTACTGGAGGCCCAATAGTAAGGTTGGGCACAAAATGACCATCCATAACATCCACATGAATCATATCTGCACCACCTTCTTCAAGTCTTTTAATTTCGGTACCTAATTGACTAAAATCAGCTGATAATATTGAAGGTGAAATTTGTATTTTTTTCATGTGATACTAATTTTATTAGTATCAACTTTTAAAATTTTATTGAATTAAAAAATTGATAAATCTGTCTTGATATTTCACTTTCGAGTGGAAATGAAAGCATTCCCATAACTGAATACCCTAAAAGATACGGCATTAAGTAAAATCTTATCATAAAGAAAAACCAAGCAACATATAAAGGTACTAGTGGCTGAATAATAAAAGTGGGTGTTAAAGGTTTAAACATTTTTAATAGTGGATTGGTAAATTTTACAAAAGCTTTCATAAAGAAGAACTGTGAGTCTTCTCTTTGAAATATATTCATTGCAACTCTCCCAACCAACGTCCACATGATAATCCCAAGGATATAATCAATTATGTAAACAAGAGGATGAAAGTTAGCGGACATTGATGAAATTATATTTGATAATAAAAAGAAATAAAAGGGGCGAAATTAATCGCCCCTTTAAAAAGTTTATTTATTTTTGGCCGCCAATTACAGCGTTACCCGCAGGTACCCTTGACTCATCAACCATTTTCTGAGTTGCAGCGTTTGGTTCTGAAGTCATTAAACTTACAACAACCATAGCTACTAAACTAACAGTAGATCCGAAGATACCAAATGTTAACTGAGTAATTCCTAAGAATCCACTTCCACCATTACGTACCCAAATTAGGTATATAAGACCAGAAAGTAATCCTAAGGCCATACCAGCACAAGCACCTTCTTTGTTAGCTCTCTTCCACCATACACCAAGTACAAGTGGCCAGAACAGTCCTGACATCGCAAAGTCAAAAGCCCATATTACTGAACCTAAGATACCTTGGATCTCCATTGCTGCAATAGTTGCACCAGCGAAACCAATTATTACAAGTAATACCCTTGCAACAGCTAGTCGTTTTGCAGTCTCTGCTTTCGGGTCTATCATTTTATAATAAACGTCGTGAGAGATTGCATTTGCAATCGCTAGAATTAAACCATCTGCAGTTGACATCGCAGCTGCCAATCCTCCAGCAGCAACTAGACCTGAGATTACATATGGTAATCCTGCTATTTCTGGTGTTGCTAATACAACGGCTTTACCACCCATGAAGAACTCGTTTAATTCAACAGTTCCATTTCCGTTAAAGTCGCTAACAAACATCAGATTAGCCTGGTTCCAGTTTTGGTACCAATCAATCGCTTGAACTTCTGTAATTGATTTACCGATAATACCTGTTGATAAATTCGGGTCAATTAAAGCAAGTTTAGATAGTGTCGCTAACATTGGTGCAGAAGAATAAAGTAGGAAGATAAAGAATACTGACCAACCTACTGATTTTCTAGCTGCTTTTACACTTGGAGTTGTAAAGAACCTCATCATTACGTGTGGTAATGAAGCTGTTCCCATCATCATAGCTAGTGCCAATGAGATGAAAGCCCAAGGTGTTGCGTTAACTTCAGAGTGAGCTTTAGTAATACCAGCTAACCCTTTAGGTACTGTAGCTAAATCAGCAGCAGAGTTTTTCATAAAACCAAACTGTTGTTCTAACTCACCAATTCTAGCAACTTCATCAGCTAACATAAAGTGAGGGAAGAAACCCGCACCTATTTTGTTACTGATCCAGAATACCGGAAGTAGATAAGCTATGATTAGTACAATGTATTGTGCAACCTGTGTCCAAGTTACCCCTCTCATACCACCAAGCATTGAACATAATAAAATACTTACTAGTCCAACATATACTGCGTATTGGAATGGGATATCTAAAGCAACAGAAGCAATAGTACCTGTAGCGTTAATTTGTGCAGTCACATAAGTAAATGAAGCAACCGTTAAAACGATTACCGCAAGTAGTCTAGCTGCATTACCACCGTATCTTGTACCTACGAAATCTGGAACTGTGTAACATCCAAATTTTCTTAAGTATGGTGCTAACAACGTTGCAACTAATACGTAACCACCTGTCCAACCAACAAGCAAAGCCATATATCCGTAACCTTTGAAGTAAATACCACCTGCCATTGCAACGAATGAAGCACCAGACATCCAGTCGGCTGCTGTTGCCATTCCGTTGAATACAGTTGGAACTTGTCTTCCAGCTACATAATAATTACTTGCTTGAGCTGTTCGAGATAGCCAACCAATTGCTGCGTAGATGAAAATAGTAAAACCAACAAAGCAAATACCTATTGCTTTTGCTGACATACCCATCTGCTCACCAATCGCCATCAAGATTATGAATGCTATAAACCCTCCGGTATATATTCCATAAACTTTAGGCAAGTTATCTATAAAATTACCTTTAATCATTAGTTATCTCCTTTTTCACTGAAGCCGAATTCTTCATCAATCTTTTCTTGTCGACCTGCAAACCAAAAAATAAGGATTACAAATATTCCAAGAGAACCTTGACATGTGAACCAATAAGTTAATGGATACCCAAAAGGTCCAGTAACTGAGTTCAATTCAGCGCCAAAAAGGAAGATACCCATTGAGAAAATTGCCCAAATTACTAA
>JAOHFB010000058.1 GCA_028097785.1 Candidatus Pelagibacter sp.
CTTTGGTACCAGATTAAAAACAATTTTTTTTGGAAAATTAGTTGGTAGTGATGAGCTTGGTAACAAATATTATGAAAGTAAAAATGGAAAGAGGTGGGTTATTTATGCAAATACTATTGATGCCTCTAAAATACCAGTGGAATGGTACTCTTGGATACATTTTACACCTAATAAAATAGAAAAAACCCATGAACTTAAAAAATATGATTGGCAAAAACCACATCAATCTAATTTAACTGGAACTAACAAAGCGTATTATCCAAACAAAGATAAAGATGGAATCAAAAAGAAATATTCTAGTTGGAAACAATAAATTTAATTTTTTTCTGTTTATTTTAGTTTATTTTTTTTTAATAAATCACTCATTTGCAAAGGAAAATGCTGAAGGTGTTTTTACAGATTTAAAAATTTTAGATAAAATTAGCTCTAAAAATACTTTAGTAAAATTGAGAAATGGAGAGCTAATTAAATTTAAAGACCTCTCTATAAAAAGTTTAAAGTGTAAAAATTCAGAATTTGACGACAATCCTGAAATTACTGCTTACATACAAGTTAAAGATCTTACTGATGAAAATAATAATGAGGTATTCGTTTTTAATGGCTGGATGTTTTCATCAAGTCCATCAATTACTCCATTTGATCATCCAGTATACGATGTTTGGCTTGTTAGATGTTATTAGACTATAGTATCTTTATCTAGCCAACTTACATTAAAATCAGAATTAATAAATTTTTTATGACTAAGTAGTTTTTTATGTAGAGGAATAGTTGTGGTAATTCCCTCTATTACAAATTCATCTAGAGACCTGTTCATTCTTTGAATTGCCTCTGTCCTATTTCTTCCATGGCAGATTAGTTTGCAAACCATGCTATCGTAATAAGGAGTAACTTTATATCCTTGAAAAATAGCCCCATCTACTCTTGTCCTAAAACCAGATGGTTGATGGCACATACCTATTGTTCCCGGTGAAGGTTGAAAGTTCTTACTTGCATCTTCTGCATTTATTCTACATTCAATTGCATGGCCTCTTGGGCTTATATCGCTCTGTTTAAGTGCTGTTTCTCCAGAAAAAGCAATCCAAATTTGTTCCTTAATGATATCAATACCAGTTACCATTTCTGTTACAGGATGCTCAACTTGCACTCTTGTATTCATTTCAAGAAAATAAAATTTTCCATCCTCATAAATAAACTCTACAGTCCCGGCACCCATATAGCCAATTTTTGCAACCATCTTCACAGTTCTTTCAAATAAATTTTTTCTTATTTCATCATTAAGAACAGGACTTGGTGTTTCCTCAATTAATTTTTGATGTCTTCTTTGGACAGAGCAATCTCTTTCATGAAGATGGACAACATTATTTTTACCAGCTAAAATTTGAACTTCTATATGTCTTGGATTTTGAAAAAACTTTTCAATATAAACTTCATCATTACCAAAGTATTTCTGTGCTTCTGATTTTGCAGTAGAAAACAAAGTTTCAAATTCTTCTTCTTTGTAAACAATTTTCATACCTTTTCCTCCACCACCACCTGATGCTTTGATTAAGACAGGAAATCCAATTCTTTTACATAGTTCTTTAGCTTGAGCTATATCAGTAACACCTCCCTCAGATCCTTCAATTACTGGTAAACCATTTTCTTTAGCAATTCTCTTTGCTTGAATTTTATCACCCATCATTTCTATATGTTTTGATGATGCGCCAATAAAACTTATTTTATTTTCTTCAAGAATTTTTGCAAAACTAGCGTTTTCAGATAAAAATCCATAACCAGGATGTACAGCGTCAGCATTAGTAAGTTCTATTGCGGACATTAAATTAGGAATATTCAAATAACTGTTTGCAGGTTGGTGAGATCCTATACAAACACTTTCATCTGCCATTCTTACGTGCATACTTTCTCTATCCACATCAGAATGAACAGCTACTGTTGCTATTCCCCATTCTTTGCAGGCTCTAATAATCCTAACTGCAATTTCCCCACGGTTTGCAATTAAGATTTTTTTAAACATTTATTTACTCTAGAATAATAATAGTTTGACCAAACTCGACAGGGTGACCATCTTCAACACAAATTTCTTTCACAACACCATCAGCAGTTGATGGCACATGATTCATTGTTTTCATCGCTTCAACTATCATAATGGTATCACCTTTTTTAATTTTTTTTCCTACCTCAACAAATTTCTTCGCCCCAGGTTCTGGTGCGTGATACGCTGTTCCAATAATTGGTGAAGTAATTTCGGTACCAGATTTAACATTAGGTTTTTCAGAAACATTTTCATTTGTAGTATTAATATTTGCTGATGTTGCAGCTGGTTGATTGCTTATTGATATATTATTTTTTGAAACCTTGATCTTGGTGTCTTTTTCAGTAATTTCTATTTCAGTAAGATTAAACTCTTCCAAATAGTCACTTAATTCTTTGATAATGCTTTTATCTATTTTCATTTTTTAAAATCTTTTCTATTGAAATTATGGCCAAAATATAACCTTCAACACCTAATCCAAAAATTCCTCCTGTAGCTATGTCGCTTATGAGAGATTTATGTCTAAATTCTTCTCTTTTATATATGTTTGATATGTGCAACTCAATTATTGGTTTTTTGAATAGATCAAGGGCATCTCTAATTGCAACTGAGGTGTGTGTAAAACCTGCAGCATTAATTATCATCCCATCGTATTTTTTTCTAGCATCTTGAATTAAAGTTACTAACTCACCTTCAATATTTGATTGAGCAAATTCTAATTCAATACCAATTTTGTTAGACTCTTTTAAACAGTTTTCTTTTAATTGATCAAAAGTAGTTGAGCCATATTGTGATTGTTCTCTTTCACCTAATAGATTAAGATTTGGACCATTAATAATAATAATTTTATTATTCATTCAATTCTTATATACGATGAAAAAAATAAAAAAAATAAAAATTAAAGTGAATGGTAAA
>JAOHFB010000059.1 GCA_028097785.1 Candidatus Pelagibacter sp.
TTTTGTCAGAGGTCGGGATGTTGCCTGCAGAATTAATGGGACTAAATTATAAAAACTTCAGACAATTAAATAATTTAGTAAAAAATAAGTCTTTCATGAATGCGTTGATTTCAAATGTAGAATCCACAGTTTATTTTTTGAAAGCAAAAAAATTTAACTCAATTATTATTAATTATGATGAGCAATCAACTAATCTATTTAATTGGTATCAACAATTAGTTGCTGAAAGCCTTGGAAAGAAAAAAAAAGGTATACTTCCTATAATTTCTGTTATGCCAAAAGATAATCATAGTGTGATGCAATTATATCTAGATGGTTTTAAAAATAATTTTTTTACAATTTTTTACTCACATGAAAAAAATTCACTTAAAATAAACAATGAAAGAGTTTTATTGGAGCAAAAGTTTTTAAAAAATAAGGATATTAACCAAATTATGTATGCTCAAAAAAAAGCAACAGAATTTGTTTTTAAAAAGAAAAATATTCCTTTCAGAAGTTTTGAAATAAAAAAAAGAGATGAAAAAACGCTAGGAGAACTTTTTTGTTTTTTTATTCTTGAAACCATACTAATTGGTAAGAGTTTGAAGGTTAATCCCTTTGATCAACCAGCTGTAGAACTTATAAAAAAAGAAACTAAGAAAATTCTAATCTAAGAGCAAGACCCAAAAATAATTTTGGAAATTCCATAATTTTTTTCGTCAATTAAATGAAAATTTTCTGGAAATGTATCTATTTCTTTTTTATGTCGATGAATAATTATTATGCCATTATCGTTAAGCATTTTATTTTCAATTATTTTGTTTAAAATATTTTCTAAAGCCTTTTCCTTGTAAGGAGGATCTAAGAAGATTAGATCATAAGTCAATTTCAAACTTTTGAATTCAAGTCTATTTAAAATATCTGACTCAATAATTTCATAATTAATTTCTGATTTTAAATTATCTAAATTTTTTTTTAAAATTGGTAAAACAGCTTCATATTTCTCTATAAATGTCACATGACTTGCTCCTTGAGAAAGACATTCGATACCAAATGAACCAACTCCAGAAAATAGATCTAAAACTTGTGCTTTTTTTAAATCGATTGAAAACTTATTTGAGTGATTAATTATGTTAAATATAGACTCTTTAGTAAGATCTTTTAATGGTCTTGTTTCTTTATCTCTAGGTTCAATTAGTTTCTTTCCTTTAAATTTTCCACCTATGACTCTCATTAATCAATAACTTTAAAGCCAATATCTCTTCTATAAAATCCACCGCTCCAATCTAGTTTTTTTATATATTCATGCACCTTATCTCTAGCTTGCAAAAAATCATCTGAGAGTGAGATAAAATTTAGTACACGTCCTCCTGTTGCATATATTTTATCATTTTCTTTTTTAGTTCCAGCATGAAAAATGAAATTATTTTCATCTATATTTAAATTTTCAATATTATCTATTAAGATATTCTTTTGATATGTGTCTGGATATCCTTTTGAACACAAAACAACACATAAACTTTTTTTATTAGTCCATTCAATATTTATATCTGCAAGTTTTTTATCACAACAAGCCTCAAGTATTTGAACTAAATTAGTTTTTAGTTTTGGGAGAATCGTTTGACACTCAGGATCTCCCATTCGAACATTATATTCGATTAGATAAGGCTCATTTTCAACAATCATTAAACCAGCATATAAAAAACCTTTATAGTCAGTTCCAAGATCTTTTAGCCCCTTAAGAGTAGGTTTAATAATTTTACTTAAAATCTTATCCTCTAAATCATTGTTTATAAGCCTAGAAGGTGAGTAGGCACCCATTCCACCGGTATTTTTACCAGTGTCTCCTTCAAAAACTCTTTTATGATCTTGTGCAGTTTCAAAACTTTTAAAGGTAGTTCCATCACTAATTATAAAATAGCTCATTTCTTCACCTTTAAGAAATTCTTCTATAAGAACATTTTTAGCTTCTCCAAATTTTCCATTAAATATTTCTTCTACTGCCATGAAACTTTCTTGTTCATCATTACAAATATAAACCCCTTTTCCTGCAGCTAGATTGTCAGCTTTAATTACATTTGGATATTTAGCATTTTCTAAAAATTTTTTAGCATCAGTTTTATTTTCAAAAATACCAAATTTAGCAGTGGGAATATTGTATTTTTGACAGAGTTTTTTTGTAAAGATTTTAGATCCTTCTAGCTGAGAAGCAACTTTGTTAGGTCCAAACACTTTTATGTCAAACTTTTCTAAATAGTCTACAATTCCATTTACCAAAGGTTGTTCAGGACCTACGACAACTAAATCTATAGAATTATCATTGATGAATTTATGCACTTTATCAAATTTATCAATATCTAGCATAACATTAGTTGCAATTTTTGAAGTTCCTGCATTTCCTGGAATACAAAAAATTTCTTTTACGGAAGAAGATTTAGATATTGTTGATGCTAATGCGTGTTCTCTACCACCGCTACCTATAATTGCAATTTTCATATTAATATTTATATATCTTATAAATGAAAAATAAATTAGCTAAATTAAAATATATGCCAAATAATTTTCAAATCATTGAAGAAGGTGACCATGTGATTTGTGCAATTTCTAAAAAAAAAATCCCTTTGGAAAGTTTGAATTATTGGAATGTCGAAAAGCAAGAGGCCTATTTTTCTTATGTAGAATCTTCAATTAAAAGAGAAAAAGAAGACAATTAACTTTTCCATCGATCATGTGTCCAGATCCACTGATCAATATTTTTTAAAATCATTTTTTCAAGGACTTGGTTGAGAAATTCAGTAATTTCTAAGATCGACTTTGTTTTGCTTATTTTGATTGGTTCTGAGATATAAATTTTAAAATAATTTGAATTCTTTCTTTCAATATAAATAGGTACTAACTCACAATTATATTTTTTTACTAATTGAGCAGGTATGGTTGTTGTAGT
>JAOHFB010000006.1 GCA_028097785.1 Candidatus Pelagibacter sp.
AAAGGTCTTTGTATATTTCCATTAAGTATTAATTTTCCTGTCTATAATTTTTTTTATTTTTAAAAAACACGCTCTTTTAGTAAGTTTCGATGTATTTAGCAACACTGAATCTTTAGTTTTCTTCAAGGGGGATATTTTTCTATTATAATCACTTTTATCACGTTTTTGGATGCTTTTTAGTACCTCTATAAAGGAAATATCCTTCTTTAGACTTTTAAGCTCTTTATATCTTCTAAGCGCTCTTGTTTTTACATTTGCAGTAATGAAGAATTTAAAATCAGCATCGGGCACAATATTGTAAGTGATATCCCTTCCATCAAGACATGATCCTTTAAAGTTTTTTGGAGGATTGTAGGCGAAATTTAACTGAAATGAATGAACAAGTTTTCTTGTACTTTTTACTTTTGATATAATTGACGCTTCTGTTCCTACTTCATCTGACAACAATGCTTTATTAGCAAGATCTCTTACTCTGAGAGTTTTAATCTTAGATTTGATAAAGCTTTGATTAAATTTTTTTGGAAATTTAATTTTTAGATAGGCAATCATTCTATAAATTTTTCCAGTATCTAAATAAAAGAGATTATAATGTTTAGAGATCGCTTTTGCCAATGTTCCAGCTCCAGCAGCAGCAGGGGAGTCGATTGCAATTTTAATAATATTTTTTCTTTTTATCATTATTTTTTTAGACCATTTATTATATCTAGGAATCTTGGAAAGGAAGTCTTAATAGAGTCTTTATTATGAATATTCCATGTTCCACCAAAAACTGAGGCTGCGATTACACTTGTCATGAAAACTCGATGATCTTTTAGGTAATCTTTAATAACAATTTTTTTATCAATCTTTAAATTAGGGTTTCCAAATATTTTTATCGAGCTGTCAGTTGTTATTGTTTTAATTCCCATTTTATTTAGAATTTTTGCACCCCATTTTAATCTAGGACTTTCCTTTTGGTTAAGTTCACCAATATCTTTAAAGTAAGAAATTCCACTTGCTTTAGCTGCAACTAAAAAAATTATTAAAAATTCGTCAATGGCGCCACTGTTTAGTTTTGTTGGACAATTAATTGGTTTCAATTTTTTTGTGCTTGTGATCGAAATATCAGCTACGAGCTCACCTTTGTAATTCTTTTTATTCTTAAATTGGATGTTAACACCCATTTTCTTTAAAATAGTTATTATGCCAATTCTAGATGGATTGATGTTAACATTTTTAATCAATAATTTTGAATTATTAGATAGTGCTGTTAACACAATAAAAAAAGCACCCGAGCTGATGTCTGACGGTATTTTATAATTTATAGGTTTTATTTTGTTAGCTTTTGAAACCTCTATTAAATCATAGTTTTTCTTCTTTTTTACTTTTAAAGGTAGCTTTAAGTATTTACATAAAAGCTCAGTATGATTTCTGCTTGGTTTAGCTTTGATAGAAGTTTTGCCTCCCGTTTTTAAACCTGCTAAAATAATGCTACTTTTTACTTGAGCTGAGCCTTTGTTCTCTAAATAATTAATTGGCAAAGGATTTTCAATTCCTTTTATTGTTAAGGGTAATCCTTTATTTGTGAGCTTAATATCAGCACCAAATTTTTTTAACGGCTCTGCAATTCTATTAAAATCTCTTTTGGATAAGCTTTTATCACCAATAATTTTTATTTTATGAGGCGTATCAATCAATAGACCCATAATCAATCTTCCTAAAGTTCCCGAATTTTCTGAATTAATTTTTATATTGCTTTTGTATTTGTAGCCGTCTGGCCCATTACCAATGATTGTACAATTATTTTTATTTAATTTTACTTTTGCGCCTAATTTTTTAACTGCATTGATTGCAGCCAAAACATCTTCAGATAAAAGTAAATTTAAAGCTTTTGATTTACCTTTGGCTATTGAGGAGAATAAAACCCATCTAATGCTTAGGCTTTTATCTCCAGAAACAGTTATAGTTTTATTGAAATCTTCAATTTTATTTTTTACAGTAATTTGATTGGCCATTAAATTTATTTAAAATTAAAAGAGTCACCAAAATAAGCACTTTTAGCATCTATATTATTTACTAATTCCTGAGGCGAACCTTCTGCAACAATTTTACAGTTACTAAGTATCATGGCTTTATCTACACAAGCTAACAAATCTCTTGCTTGGTGGTCGCATATACAAATTGTTATATTCGTCTCTTTTTGTAAATTTACAATTATTTCTTGCAACATTTTAATTGTTAAAACATCAAGGGCTGCAAAACATTCATCTAATAGAAGAACCTTTGGATCACTTAATAGCGATAAAGCAATAACCAATTTTTTCTTTTGACCTCCAGATAAAAATTTAGCTTTAACATCTTTTAAATTCTCTAATTCAAATTTTAAAATTAAGGAATTAATTTTATATTCCTCTTTACTTTTATCGTTGATTACGATTTCAGCGATCGCCTTTAAATTTTGATATAAAGTAAGATCATTAAAATAACCACCGTATTGAGGAACATAGCCAATGTGAAATTTCTTTGTTCTTAAATAAATAGGATAATCTAAAACATCTGTATTATTTAATTTAATCTTTCCACTATTTGGCTGAATTAGTCCAGTTATTAAATTAAAAATTGTACTTTTGCCAACTCCGTTTGGACCAAGCATTCCAAAAATTTGACCTTCATTAATTTTAAAATTTATATTATCTAAAATCAACCTATTTCCATAAGAAAGATTTATATTTTCAAAAGAAATAATGGAATTTGGTTTTTTGTGAGATTTAATTCTAAATTGTTTAACTAATCCCATATTATTTTATATTTGTAACATTAACTTGTTCATTTGAATTATACATATAAATCTTTGTATCTTTTGTAGTTGTATCAAGCTCGATTACATCTGCCTTCATTGTATTTTCAAGGTTTTTGTAAACAACATTTCGCGAAACAATAAGTAAATTCTTCATCATGGAGAAATCTAAATAATCACCTGTAATTATATTGTCAACATAATCTATTTTTACATTTTTTGAAAAAATAGTGTCATAATTTATGGTGTTATATTTGCCATAATTAGAGGTAATCACAATTAATTCAGAATTTTTAACTAATTTTATATACGCAGTAACATCTGTAAGAAAAATTATATCACTATTATCTAAGTCAATTTCACCTTCTTTGGCGATAAGAATATATTCATTACCTTTTAAATCTCTTGAGGTGTAATTTATGTCTTTGATAATATTGGAATTATAAACAGCTTCTTCCTCAGTTTCTGAAGTAGGATTTACAGGTTTGGATAATTTACTTTTATCTTCCTTGAAATATTCAGAATAAACAAACCAAGTTATTATTATTAAAGATAATATTAATACTATCTTTAGAAAAATTTTTTTTTTCATCAACCAATATTTGATTGCAGGATATTATGTATATGAAGAACGCCTATTGTTTTATGCTTATTTTTTTTATCATGTACGCAAAGCGAGGTAATTTTTTTTTCATTCATTAGTGCAAGTGCTTTTGCAGCTAAAGACTGTTTATCAATGCTAATAGGGTTTTTTGTCATTATTTTTGCAACTTTCATTTCATTTAAATTTTGCTTCTTTTCATTGTATCGTCTAATTTGACCATCTGTTATGATGCCAATAGTTTTATTCTGTCTATTTTGAACAATTAAAACTCCTAGTTTTTTATTGCTTAATATTTTAATAGCACTTTTCATATTTAAGTTTTCTTTTACAAAAGGAATTTTGTTTCCTGTTAGCATTATATCTTCAACAGTTTTTAATTGAGCTCCAAGGTTACCAGCAGGATGTATTTTTTTAAAATCGAATTTACCAAATTTTTTATATTGCATGGCTGATATTGCTAATGCATCTCCCAGGGCTAGCTGAGCAGTAGTGCTTGAAGTTGGGACAATACCACCAGACTCTTTTACTTCAGGGATTACAAGTTTAATATCTGAGGCTTTGTATAAAATAGAATCTCTTTTTGACATAATTCCTATTAGCGTAATTTTATTTCTATTTGCATACTGAATTATATTTTTTAGTTCGCTTGTTTTACCAGAGTAACTTATTAAAATTAAAATATCTTTTTTGGAAATACTTCCCAAATCACCATGAGAAGAGTTACTTGCTGATAAATTAAATGATGGAGTGCCGACTGAAGATAAAGTTGCTGATATTTTGGCTGCTATTAACCCACTCTTACCTACACCACACAAAATTACTTTAGATTTACATCTTGCAATTTCAACTACAGCTTTATTAAATGAATTATCAATTTTTTTTTTTAACTTTTGTAATGCTTGTATCTCAAGATCAATTACTTTTTTTGCTAGTGGTATAAATTTTTTAGTCATTAGTGGGACCAGATATCATCTTTGAATAACGCTAAATCTAAGTTAACTCTAGTTTTTAAAAATTTTAAGCAATCCTTGTAAAGATCAATTCTATTTTCTCTTTCTAATATTTTATTAAGTTCTTCGTGAATTTTATGTAAATACAACACATCATTAGCACAATATTTTAATTGAGCTGGAGATAATTCACCTCCAAAATCTGAACTTTGAAATTGTTTGCTGATATCAATGTTAATAAATTCTTTTATTAATGTCTTTAACGAATGACTATCAGAGTAAGATCTTGCCAATTTTGATGCAATTTTGGTATCTAGAATGTTATTAGTGTCTGTTTTTAAATAGTATTTAATATGAGCCATATCTGCTCTTCCATAATGAAATATCTTAGTGGTATTTTTATCAGCAAGTAATTTTGTTAAGTTTGGAGCGTCATAATTTTTTCTATCAAATTGAATTATATGTGCATCAGAATTTCCAGATGAAATTTGAATTAAGCAAAGAGGATCTCTTCTAACATTCAGACCCATAAATTCACCATCAACCGCTATTAGATTGCCTAAATCTAAATCATCTGGTAAATCATTTTTGTGAAGTTGAATATTATTACTCATTTCTAAACATATATAATGGAATTTAAATGAAAGCAAAAAATTGTCTTATTTTTGGTGGTAGTGGACAAATCGGTCGAAACTTAATTAGAAAGCTAACAAAAAATAACTATAGGGTTACTGTAGTTACGAGAAATATTCACCAAAAGAGCTATATAATAAAAACACAGGCAAATGCTGGGTATATTGATGTAGTTGAAGCCAATATTTTTGATGAGGATAAAATTAGAAATCTTTTTAAAAAAGCAGATATTTGCATAAATTTAATTGGAATATTATTTGAAAAAAAAAGAGGCAATACTTTTAAAAATATTCACTCAGTTTTGCCTTCATTGTTATCAAAACTTTGCAAAGAATATAATCTTAAGCATTTTATTCATTTATCAGCTTTGGGAATAAATGATGCAATAGACTCTGATTACGCAAAAAGTAAACTAGAGGGCGAAGGTAATGTATTAAAAAATTTTCCGCTAGCTACAATCTTAAGACCATCAGTAGTGTATTCTGTAGACGATAATTTTACTACTAACTTTATGACTTTGCTAAATAGATTGCCAATTTTCCCGATTTATTATGAAGGCAAGACAAAATTTTCACCAATTCATTGTTCTGATTTAACAGATACTATTTATCATGTAATTTCTAAAAATATTTATTCAAAAATAATTGAATGTACTGGTCCAGAAATTATAACTTTCAAAGAGCTTTTAGAAAAATTACAGTTATTAATTGGTAAAAAAAGAATTCTATTACCTTTTCCACTACCTATCGCTGAGTTGACAGCAAGATTTTTTGAAATGTTGCCAACACCATTACTAACAAGAGACCAATTAAGATTGTTAAAATATGACAATGTTTCATCTGGGAAATATAAAACTAATTCAGATATAGGAGTCCCTAGTGTTAGGTTCTTTGATCAGGAAGTAAAAAAGTATTGTTATATGTGGAGAGAAGGTGGACAATTTTCCACAGAAAAATATTTAGCGAATAAAGAGTTATAGATATTATTAATTATCTTTAAGCTGATTTTATTTTTTTCTCAATAAATTCTGGAACTTCTTCTTTGTCTGTAACTTCCTCTTTTTTACCTTTAGGTTGATAAGCATACAAAAGATGTAGCTTACAATAAGAAAAATCTTTTAATGAAGATCTTCCACAAAAATAAAATGATTTTTCGTCGGGATGCCCAATTGGCCATTTACATGAACTTTCGTCTAATTCCTCTAATTGTTTAGGGTTTTCTGGTTCAAAGTCTTTTTCAATAATTAAAGATTTAAATTTACTTTTTCTTCCTCTTTTGCTTTTGATATTTTTTTCTTCCAAAGAGTTTTCAAAATTTTGATTTGAGGTTGCTGCTCTTGTTTTAATTTTTGCTGAAAGATTTAATCTATGGGCCTTACCAATTACTGCGTTTCTGCTAATACCACCAATAATCTCAGCTATTTGGCTTGCAGTATTTCCTTTGCCCCAAAGTTCTTTTAGTTTGTTTACTTTTTCCTCGTTCCAGCTCATATCAATATGTTGTATTAAAGTTTATAAAAATAACAATATACTGATACATTAAGAAATTAAACAAGCAAAATCTAAGAGTTATCAACAAAAGTAAGTTAAAATTGGTTTAAAGGTATTTTCAATCATAACTTGTATCTAATAATTAAAATTTATAAAAACTGATTAAAATTATGAGCTATCTTGCAAAAAATTATAATAGAAAAAAAATTTCATTTAAGTATGGAGAGGGAAGCTTTTTATATTCAACCAATGGAAAAAAATATTTAGACTTTGTTCAAGGTATAGCCGTTAATTCTCTAGGACACGCACATCCTAAATTAGTAAATGCTGTAAATAAACAATCAAAGAAACTTTGGCATGTTTCAAATGCATTTCAAATTCCTGAAGGAGAAATTTTAGCAAAAAAATTAGCACAAAATACTTTTGCTGACTATGTAATGTTTCAAAATAGTGGTGCAGAAGCAACTGAAGGTGCAATAAAAGCTGCAAGAAGATACTTTTATTCAATCGGAAAACCAAAAAAAAATAGAATTTTATGTGTTAAAAATAGTTTTCATGGGAGAACACTAGCAGCAATATATGCAAGTGGTTCAAAAAAAATGACCGAAGGTTTTGGACCAAAAGTAACTGGTTTTGATCACTTTGATTTTGGTAACCATAAATCTTTAAAAAATAAAATTACAAAAAATACAGCAGCCATAATGATTGAAACTATTATGGGTGAGGGAGGTATTAAAGTAATTCCAGATTGGTGCTTAAGAGAGCTTAGAAAAATTTGTAATAAAAAAAATATTTTATTAATATTAGATGAAGTACAATGTGGAATCGGAAGATCAGGTGATTTTTTTGCTTTTGAAAAATCTAAGGTAAAACCTGATATTGTTCCAATTGCAAAAGGTATTGGAGGTGGATTTCCAATTGGAGCAGTTTTAATGAATAAAAAAGTTGCCTCTGGTATGACAGCTGGAACTCATGGGTCTACTTTTGGGGGTAATCCATTGGCAATGACCGTTGGTAATACAGTGATGGATATAATTTCAAATAAGAAGTTTTTGAAAAATGTGAAAAGTATTTCAAAATATTTTTTATCTAATCTTAAAGAAATACAAAATAAGTATCCTAATATTATTAAAGAAATAAGAGGAAGAGGTTTGTTGATTGGAATACAGCTTAAAACAGATCAAACAAAATTTATAAAAAAACTAATGGATAATAATTTATTAACAATAAGAGCAGCAGAAAATGTTGTTAGAGTTTTACCACCACTTAATGTAAAAAAGATTGAAATTAACTTGGCGCTTAAAATAATAAAAAAAGTTTGTTCAGAATTGAATTAAAATGAAACATTTTATAAACTTGAAAGATATACCAGCTAAAGATCTTAGAAAAATTATTGTTGACGCAAAAAAAAGAAAAAATCTTAGAAAAAATTTAAGTACCTTAGAGGTTGATAAAGGGTCTCCACTAAAAGGTAAAATGCTTATCCAAATGTTTGAAAAAGCAAGTTCTAGAACAAGAATAAGCTTTTATTTAGCTATAAAGCAGCTTGGAGGAGGAACTTTAACTCTAAGATCTAATGAATTGCATCTTGGGCAAGGTGGTGAAAGCATATCTGATACTGCCAAAATACTATCAACTTATGGTGATGGATTTATGCTAAGAACGGATAGTGATAAAAAAATTGAAGATTTTAAAAAATATTTATCAATTCCAATAATAAATGGTTTAAGTCCATCTTCACACCCAACACAAGTTTTATCTGATGTTTTTACTGCTGAAGAAATAAAGAAAAAACCAATTTCAAAATTAAATATTTGCTGGATAGGAGATTCCAATAATGTTCTTGATAGTTTAATTGCTGCATCTGTGAAATTTTCATTTAAACTTAGTATAGGTTGTCCAAAAAATTTTGAACCAGGTAAAGAGGTTAGAGCTTGGGTTAAGAATAATAATAAAAAAATATTTATTTATAATGATCCTAAAAAAGCTGTTATTGGAGCTGATGTTATCTTTTCAGACAAAGTCATATCTCTAAATGATAAAGGAAATAAAAAGAAAAAAATTGAACAATTTAAAAAATTTAAAATAGATAAAAAATTAATGAGTTATGCAAAGACAGATTGTATTTTTCTACACTGTTTGCCTCGAGGATCTGAAGTAAGTGATGAAGTTTTTTTAGGAAAAAAATCTCACGTTTGGCAACAAGCTCTTAATAGAGTTCATGTACAAAAAAGTATTTTATTATATTGTTTTGGAAACTTAAGGTAGTGGTACAGGACTATCTGAATTTTGATTTAAATATTTTATAACTGAGGCTCTATCTTTTTCTTTTCTTAATCCAGCGAATGCCATTTTTGTTCCCTTAATCCACTTAGCAGGTTTTGTTAAGTAACCATTTAATTCTTCAAAAGTCCATTCTTTTTCAAATGATGCTAAAGCTTTAGAATACTTATAATCTTTAACAGCTCCAGTTTTTCTTCCAACTACATTGTATAGAGCTGGACCAATATTATTTTTTCCACCTTTAACAATAGAGTGACAAGCAGCACATTTTTTAAAAACTTTTTCACCCAAAGCAATATCTCCCATCGCCATTAATGCGCCTATATCAATTTTTTCTTCTACAGCCTTTTCTGTTGATGATGATACTGTTGCAACTTGTTCAACCTCAACTGCATACCCAGGAATTTTTGGTTTTTCTACATGAAATATGACATTTGATAATTTGCCTATACCAATAACTAAAAGTGCAACCATTAATACAGCAGCTACTATTTTATTAATTTCAAAAGAATCCATTTTTTCTAAATATTATTTTCGAACATATATCACGATAAATTAAAAAATTACTAAAATTTAATGTATAAATTTGCCTCTATTACTATTTAATAGGTATAATATTAATTCAATTATTAATGAAAACCTTAACGATTATACCATCACGATTGTCAGCTACAAGGCTACCTGGCAAACCTTTATTAAAAATAAACAATTTATCAATTATATCTCATGTATTTAGAAGGGCGCAGGAGGCAAATATTGGTGATGTTGTTGTTGCAGCAGAGGATCAAGAAATAGTAGATGATGTAATCAAAAATGGTGGTTCAGCCATTTTAACAGGTAAAAATCACAAAACTGGAACAGATAGAATTTATGAAGCATTTAAAAAATTAGATTTAAAAGATGTAGATTTGATAATGAATTTACAAGGTGACGAGCCAGCAATTAATATTGAAGACATTATAAACTTAAATAAAAAAATGATTAGCAATCAATCCAAAATGGGTACTCTTGCTGCCAAAATCAAAGACCTTAAAGATCTAGATAATGAAAATATTGTAAAAGTTGTAACTAAGGAAAATTTAAATAAGGATCATTTTTCCAAGGCAAATAATTTTTTAAGAAGATCATTAGAGGTAGAAAATATATATCATCATATTGGTATTTATTGTTATTCAACTGAAACATTAAAAAAATTTGTGGAATTAAATCAATCAAAAAATGAAATTGAGAACAGACTAGAACAGTTGAGAGCATTAGATAATAATATTGAAATAAATGTTGCACTTTCAAATTCTTCTTCGATAGGAGTTGATACAGAAGAAGATTATCTAGCCTTAAAAAAAATTATGCAATATAAAGCCTAATGGCAAAAATTTATTTTCAGGGTACTTTTGGAGCATATTCACATTTAGCTGCATTAGCGGTTGATCCGGATGCAGAAATAATTCCATGCAAAACTTTTGATGATTGTTTTAATAAAGCAGGTCTTGAACCAGATTGTAAAATAATTATTCCTGAATCTAATAGGATTACAGGAAATATTGGTATTGAATATTTAATCTTTAAACACAGACTCAATATCTATAAAGAACATTTTCAAAAAATAGAGCATAATTTGTTAGGTCAGCCTGGTGCAAAGCTTAGCGATATAAAAGAAGTGTATTCTCATGCACAAGGTTTGTCTCAATGTTCTAAATTTATAAAAGAAAATAATATAGCTGAACATATCAGAGCAGATACTGCTGGTTCTGCAGAAATGATTTCAAAAACAAAAGATATTAAGCAATCTGCTATAGCGTCTTCTTTGAGTGCCAAAATTTATGGATTGGATATTGTGAAAAAAAACATTGAAAATGAAAGTGGCAATTTAACAAGATTTTTAGTAATGGGTAAAAATATTTCTCAACCTGAATTTGGCAACAATAAATATATCACTTCTTTTTTATTTAAGCTTAAAAGCAAGCCTGCCGCCCTTTATCAATCTTTAGGTGGATTTGCTATTAATGGAGTGAACTTAACTAAATTACAAAGTTATCCTGAAAAAAATACTTTCGATTCATTCTTTTTTTTATGTGATCTGGATGGTCATATTGAAGACCCAAAAGTTCAAAAATCTTTAGAGGAGCTAGGCCTTCATTGTGAGGATTTTCACGTCTTAGGTGTTTTTGAGGCCGATAAGTTAAGAAAGAAAAAAAATTAATCTTTTCTTGTAGAATAGAAAATATAACTGCTATAATAGTTTTGGAGGCTAGAGGTGGATGCTGCTTGAACCCGACCAGATCCTAACGGAAGCAGTCGTAGAGACAGTTATTCAGGTTCTAGTCTCCTTAAAATAAATTAAATGAATAATAATTCTAAAGTATTAGCGTTAAAGTATAGACCACAAACTTTTGATGATCTTATTGGTCAAGAAGTAGTAGCTGAAACTATAACAAATTCAATCAAAGCAGATAAAATTCCTAACGCTTATTTGTTCACTGGAATAAGAGGAATTGGCAAAACTACAACTGCTAGAATTGTAGCTAAGGCACTTAATTGTTTAAATGGCATAGAAAATTTATGCAAAAAAGATTTGTGCGATAATTGCAAATCTATAGCTGAAACTAGTCATATTGATGTGCTTGAAATGGATGCTGCAAGTAAAACTGGAGTGGATGATGTAAGAGATTTAATCGAATTTTCTAGATATGGCCCAACATCAGCAAAATATAAGATTTTTATAATCGATGAAGTTCATATGTTAAGTAAACAAGCATTTAATGCTTTGTTAAAAACACTTGAAGAACCACCAGAATATTTAAAATTTATTTTTGCAACTACAGAAATTAAAAAAATACCTATTACAGTAGTTTCCAGGTGTCAAAGATTTGATTTGTCTAGAATTAAATCATCAGAATTATTTGAATTTATTAAAAATATAAAAGAAAAAGAACATGGAAAAGCATCAGATGAAGCTTTAAAATTAATTGTAAAAATATCTGAGGGATCTGTAAGAGATGCTTTATCCTTATTAGACAGAGCTTTGCTAAGCTTAGATGAAAAAACAGAACTAGATCTTAATGCTGCACAAAAAATTTTTGGATATTTTGATAAATCTCAGTTGATTAACTTATTTGAATTAATATTAAGAGGTGAAGAGGAAAAAGTTATTAATATCTATAGAAAAATTTATGATCAGGGAGTTGAGCCAAAAGTATTTATTAATGATTTTTTAGAGATACTTTATTACTTTAAAAATATAAATTCATTATCATTAGAAAGTACAAATTTTTCTCTTAATGATGAGGAATTTTCAAAAATTAAAGATATTTCTAATCAGGTAAACTCTGAAGTTTTAATTTTATTTTGGCAGTTTGCAATATCTTCACTTGAAGAATTAGATATAGTTTCCAATCAACATTTATCAATTGAAATGTTTTTAATAAGATTAATGCATTTAAGTTCAATTAAGTTAAATAAAAATTTAGATCAAGACCAAAGTAATGAAATTTTAGAAAATCATTCAACAAAAGAAGAAAATGAAAATAATTTTCAAGATAATTCTAGAACTGTTAATCAAATAAAAAATATAGCTCAAGAAGAAAAACAGAAACCAGAAGCTAAACCAGAGATAAAAACAATTGATAAAAATTTAATCAATTCTTTTGATGATCTTCTAAACGTCTGTATTTCAAAAAAAGAAATTAAATTAAAATATGAATTAGAAAAAAATGTAAATCTTGTAAAATTTGAAAGTAATAGAATTGAAATTTCCTTTAACGATAATTTAGATAAAGATTTCGTAAAAGATCTTTCCTCAAAACTTTATGAATGGACTGGAGAAAGATGGATAATTTCGTTTAGTAAATCTAAAGGTGAGATGTCGATTAAAGAAAAACAAAAAAATAAAATAGATGAATTAATGATTGAAGTTAAAAGTTTAGAAATTTATAAGAAAGTAATGGAAAAATTTCCTGATGCAGAACTTATAGATGTTAAGTTGAACGAAAAAAAAGAGGATTAAAATGACTGATTTTACAAAGATTTTAGATAAGGCTAAAGAGCTAGAGGCTAAAATGAAAGAAAGCCAAGAAAAAATTAAAGAAATTAAAGCTGAGGGAGTTTCTGGTTCTAATTCAGTTAAAATTACTCTTGACGGTGAAGGTGAAATGCAAAAAATCGAATTATCTGAAGAAATAATTAAGGAAGATAAAACGATAATTGAAGATTTAATTGTCGCTGCGCATAATAGTGCAAAATCACAACTAAAAACAAAGACCACTGAAGAGATTTCAAAAGCCACAGGAGGTTTTGGAATTCCTGGTTTTAAATGGCCATTATAATTAATGCAAAATATTAGTGAGATTGAAGAGTTAATTAAATTAATTTCAAAGCTTCCAGGCCTAGGACCAAAGTCAGCGAAAAGAATAGTTCTTAAACTTATCAATAATCGAGATGAATTAGTAAAACCTATGGCTAGTACACTAGCTCAAGTTTACAAAAATGTAACTAGATGTAACTCTTGTGGTTCATTAAAATCAAATTTAAATGGCTGTGTTAATTGCGAAAGTTTAAAAGAAAAATACACAAAGATTTGTGTTGTTGAAGATATTGCCGATCAGTGGTCAATTGAAAACTCAAATATTTTTCAAGGATACTTTCATATTTTAGGAGGAACAATTTCTTCTGTTGGCCAAAGAAAAGAAGATCTTTTAATTAACTCTTTAGTTGAGAGAGTAAATAGAGACAAAATAGAGGAAGTTATTCTTGCAACAAGTGCGACTGTTGAAGGACAGACTACAGCTTATTATATACAAGACAGTTTAAAAAATACTAATGCAAAAATTACTAAATTAGCTCAAGGATTACCAATAGGTGGTGAGATCGAAAGCTTAGATGATGGAACATTGTTTTCAGCTTTTAAAAATAGATCTAACTTAAATTCTAATTCAGATTAAGTTTCTTTTTCAATCTGTTTTTATGCAACAATGGTTCAGTATAGCCTGAGGGCTGCTCTTTACCTTTGAAAATTAAATCACATGCTGTTTTAAATGCTAAAGATCGATCAAAGTCATCACTCATTTTAACATATTTGGGATCAACTTTATTTTGATCGTCTACAATTTTTGCCATTTCTTTCATTATTTCTGTAACTTGAATTTTTGTGGTTATTCCGTGATGTATCCAATTTGCAATATGTTGCGATGAGATTCTTAGTGTTGCTCTATCTTCCATTAGTCCAATATTATTTATATCTGGAACTTTTGAACATCCTACACCTTGATCAATCCATCTAACTACATAACCCAATAATGTTTGTGCTGAATTAGATATTTCACTATTGATATCTTCCACTGACCAATTTGGTCTATTTGCAACAGGAACTGTTAAAAGGTCATCTAGTTTTGCCTTTTCTCTTTTTGTAATATTTTTTTGTTCATCAAAGATATTTATTTCGTGATAATGTAAAGAATGCAAAGCAGCTGCAGTAGGAGATGGAACCCAAGCACAATTAGCTCCTGCTTTTAAATGACCTGTCTTTTGTTCCATCATGTCTTTCATCTTATCTGGCATCGCCCACATTCCTTTTCCAATTTGAGCCTTTCCTGATAAACCACATTTTAATCCAACATCAACATTGTTATTTTCATATGCTAAAATCCATTTAGAAGATTTCATATCTCCTTTCTTGATCATTGGGCCAGCTTCCATTGAAGTGTGCATTTCATCACCCGTTCTGTCTAAAAATCCAGTATTAATAAAGAAAACCCTATTTTTTAACGTTCTAATACACTCTTTTAAATTTGAAGATGTTCTTCTCTCTTCGTCCATGATTCCTATTTTGCAGGTATATTTGTTTAAACCCAATACTTCCTCCACTTTAGAAAAAATTAAATCTGTAAATTTAGTCTCATCTGGCCCATGCATTTTTGGCTTAACTATATAAATTGATCCTGTTCTAGAATTTGTTTTATTTTTTAAATCATGAATTGCTGCAGCTACTGTAATAAATGCATCCATAATTCCTTCAGGCACTTCGTTACCATTAGATAAAATTATCGAAGGATTTGTCATTAAATGACCCACGTTTCTAACTAATAATAAACTTCTTCCATGTAGCTTAAGCCCTTTACCGTCTTTTGAAATGTAACTTCTATTTGGATTTAGTTTTCTTTCAAATAATTTTCCATCTTTTTCGAATTGTGTTTTAAGATCACCCTTCATCAGACCAAGCCAGTTTCTATAACAAACAACTTTATCTTCAGCATCCACTGCTGCTACACTATCTTCGTTATCACAAATGGTTGATACAGCAGCTTCTAAAATAATATCACTGATCCCTGCGTGATCTTGTTGAGCACTGAACGCTCTTGGGTCCCTTAAAACTTCTATATGTAGGTTATTATTTTTTAATATAATTGCTGAAGGATTATCTGCTTCTCCTCTATGACCAATAAATTTTTCTTCTTCGGCTAAATCAAATATATCAGCTCCTTTCAAAGTTTTTAATTTGCCTTCCTTAACAGCAATACTTGTAATTTTATGCCAACTAAGATTTTTAAGTGGAAAGTGTTTATCTAAAAAATCTCTTGAATATTTTATGACCATCTCTCCTCTTAATGGATCATACCTTTCCGATACACTATCTTCAGATTGCTCTATAACATCAGTTCCATATAGACTGTCGTATAAACTCATCCATCTTGCGTTTGCTGCATTGAGAGCATAACGTGCATTCATAATTGGTACGACTAGTTGAGGTCCAGCTATTTTAGTTATTTCATCATCTACATTTTCTGTTTCTATCGAAAAATCTACTCCTTCTTCTTTTAAATATCCAATTTCGTACAAAAATTTTTTATATTCATCTAGTTTAATTTCATTACCTTTATTTTTAATATGCCAATCATCAATTTTTTTTTGTAAGGTTTCTCTTATGCTAATTAGTTCTCTATTTTTAGGTTCAAGTTCGTTAACAGTTTTTTCAAATCCTAACCAAAATTGATCAGTCGAAACACCTGTATCTGTTAGCAGTTCTTCATTGACAAAATTTGACAAGCTTTCTGAAACTTTAAGAGTATGAATATTTATATATTTATCTGGCATAGCACTTTTGTTACCCCATCTGTATTTTTGCCTGAGAGTTTTGCTCCTTCGGCGGAAATGAATCTCTTTCCAGAGTGTTATGCTTTGATCGGTCCTTTTGCCTGAGAGTTTCCGGGGTGGTTGCTCCTTCGGCGCTAAAATGTAGTTAGTCTCTCCCGATATGAAATTTGTATCGTTTAAATATTTTAAGTCAATTAATAATACAAAAAAATAATTTTAATTATCATTTTATTGCCTTTTTTATAAATTAAGTTTCTATTATAAATAAACCATGAAGAATTATCTTAATTTTGAAACAGATATTAAAAATTTAGAATCTGAGATAGAGAAGTTAAAAGATCCATATAACCAAGATGGTCTTTCAGAGGTAGATACTCAAAAAATATCTAGCACCCAAGCTGAGCTTGATGAAAAATTAAAAAATATCTATTCAAATCTAGATCCTTGGCAAACTACGATGGTTGCCCGTCATGAAGATAGACCGAAATCTAAATTTTTTATTGATAATTTGTTTGATGATTTCATTCCTTTGTCTGGAGACCGTTTCTATGGGGAGGATAAATCTGTTTTAACAGGATTTGCTAAATTTAATGGCACTTCAGTTTTGGTAATAGGTCAGGAAAAAGGTGAAAATTTAGAGACAAGAATTGAAAGAAACTTTGGAATGATGAGGCCTGAGGGGTATCGTAAAACGATTAGAGTAATGAATTTAGCAAATAAATTTAACATCCCAATAATATCATTTATAGATACACCAGGAGCATATCCAGGCGTAGGAGCTGAAGAAAGAGGTCAAGCAGAGGCTATTGCTAAATCAATTGAATGTTGCATGGAACTACGTGTTCCAACTTTAGCAATTATTATTGGAGAAGGAGGTTCTGGAGGCGCAATTGCTTTAGCCTCATCTAATAAAGTTATAATGTTAGAAAATGCTATTTATTCTGTTATTTCTCCAGAAGGGTGTGCAACTATTTTATGGAGAGATCCAAAAAAAATGCTTGATGCCGCAAAAGCAATGAAACTTTCAGCAAAAGATTTATTAGAATTAAAAGTTATTGATGAAATTATTCCTGAGCCATTAGGTGGTGCCCACAGAGATAGAGATCAAATGTTGGAAAATTTAAAAGATTCAATATCAAAAAATTTAAACTATTTTAAAGAATTATCTTCTGAAGAAATAATGAATGAGAGAAAAAATAAGTTTTTAAAAATTGGAAGAAATCAAGGGTTTATTAGTAACTCTGAAGATTTAAGTACCCTTACAATTAAAAAAAATAATTTTGATAAAATTTTAAAATCAAAAAAAGTTTTAATTGGATCAATAATTGCAGGTATATTTTTATTGGTTGTTGTTTTCAGTGTGATCTAAAGTTATAAAGCACCACAGCAATGCTTAAATTTTTTACCAGATCCGCATGAGCAAGGCTCATTTCTACCAATTTTTTTACCACTTTTAATTTGATCAACCATTGACTCTTTTTTTTCTTCTTGTTGCTCTGTAACAACTTTTAAATTCATTAGAATAGTTACAAAATCTAATTTTAATTTTTCAAGAAGATTAGAAAATAAATCAAAAGCCTCTTTTTTATACTCAACCAAAGGGTCTCGCTGTCCATACGATCTAAGCCCAATTACTTGTCTCAGTTGTTCAAGATATTGAATATGAGATTTCCAGTTAAGATCAATTGATTGCAAGAAAATTCGTTTTTCAATTTCTTTTGCATGATCTTCTCCTAAAATTTTTATTCTCTCATCTCTAGATTCTGAAAATTTATTGATGATTTTTTCTTTTAATTCAGCATCTTTTGCAGAAATTAATGATTTTAATTCAGACTCATCAAAACTTTTACCAACAATCTGTTTTAGGCGATTACTAAACTCATTACTTTTAGGATTTGATAAACTTTGGATTTTTAATTTGATGATATCATCAATAATTTCTTTTAAAAACTCATCAGAATAATCAAATATACTTTGACTATTCATCGCATTTTTTCGCTGAGAAAATACGACATGCCTTTGATCGTTCAAAACATTATCAAACTTTATTAAGGTTTTTCTTATATCAAAATTTCTAGCTTCTACTTTTTGCTGAGCTCTTTCAAGAGCCTTATTAATCCATGGATGATCAATACTTTCTCCATCTTTAAGTCCTAATTTTTCAAGCATTTTATTCATAGACTCTGATCCAAAAATTCTCATTAAATCGTCTTCAAGACTTACATAAAAAATGGAACTACCTTCATCACCTTGTCTTCCAGCTCTTCCTCTTGCTTGATTATCAACTCTTCTCGACTCCATTCTTTCTGTTCCAACTACAAATAAGCCACCTAAGGACTTTATCTTGTTTTTGTCTATTTGAAGTTGAGCCTCTTCGATAGATCCTTTTTTACCACCCAATTGAATATCCACACCTCTTCCAGAAATACTAGTTGTAATGATTACTGATTTTTCTTTACCCGCATTAGCTATTATATCTGCCTCATTTTCATGATTTTTTGCATTTAATACTACATGTTTAATATTTTTTTTGTTTAACAAGGCTGAATAAATTTCAGACTTGTTAATACTAGATGTGAAAATTAAAATTGGTTGACCTGCATCATGACGCTCAACAATTTTTTCTATAATTGCATTATTTTTTTCAACCTCAGTTCTAAAAATTTGATCATTATAATCTTTTCTAATCATTTCATTATTAGTTGGAATAATCACAACTGCTAAACCATAGATTTCAAAAAATTCTTCAGATTCAGTTGCAGCAGTTCCAGTACATCCAGATATTTTTTTATAAAGTTTAAAATAGTTTTGATATGTTATTGAAGCCAAGGTTTGGTTTTCTGCTTGAATATTTATTCGCTCTTTTGCCTCCAAAGCTTGATGTAAGCCATCTCCAAATCTTCTACCTTCAAGTATCCTGCCAGTCAGTTCATCTATAATTTTTAAGCTTTCATCTCTAACAATATAATCTTTACCTTTTTCAAATAAATGATTAGCACGAAGAGCTTGATTGACATGATGTACTAGATGTAAATTTTCTGGATCATAAAAGTTGTTATTTTTTAAAATTCCAGCAGTAGAAAAAATTCTTTCTACATTATTTATTCCATCATTAGTTAAAAGAATACTTTTTTCTTTTTCATCTATCTCATAATCTTTATCGCTTAACTGTCTTACAAGTTTATCAACAGCAAGATACTGAGCAGTTTTATCTTCAGCAGAACCTGATATGACTAGTGGAGTTCTGGCTTCATCGATTAGACAAGAGTCTATTTCGTCTACTATAGAAAATGAGTGCTCTCTTTGAACCATTTCATTCTCTGAGAATTTCATATTATCTCTTAGGTAATCAAATCCAAGCTCACTATTGGTTGCATATGTGATGTCGCAATTATAATTTCTCTTTCTTTCATTATCATCTTGGTCGTTATTAATGTAACCAGATGATAAACCTAAAAAGTTATAGATTTGCCCCATCTCAATAGAATCTCTTTTTGCCAGATAATCGTTAACAGTTACAATGTGTACACCTTTTTCAGTTAGAGCATTTAAGTATGCAGCAAGAGAAATTGTGAGAGTTTTTCCTTCTCCTGTTCTCATTTCAGCAATTTTACCTTCATGAAGAACAACTCCCCCAATTATTTGAACATCAAAGTGTCTTTCATTTCGAGTTCTTTTTGAGGCCTCTCTTACCAATGCAAATGCTTCTGGTAAAAGTTCGTCCAAGGTTTTTCCTTGTTTAATTTGTTCTTTATATTCTTGTGTTTTTTTTGGAAAGTCTAAATCATCAAGTTTTTTAAATTCATCCTCAAGTGAATTTATTGTTTTTACAATTTTACCAATTCTATCCAACTCTTTTTGATTGCTAGATTTAATAAATTTCGTAATTAGATTTAGAGGATTGAACATGAGTATTTGATTTATTCTTTACTTATAATGTTTAATATATGTATTAAATAATTATTTTAAACACTATGGGAATTAATTTATCAAACTTTTTATCTTCAAAATCAAAAAATGCCAGAATGATTGATTTTCAAGACCTTGATCATGTTGATGGTGTATCTATTTCAGTTGTAAGTGCAAATCTTTATAATGATAATAGAGATGACTTGTCCATGTTCTATTTTAGAGATGGAGCTAATCATGCATCAGTTTATACTCAGTCAAAAATAATATCTGAAAATATCAAGTGGAATTTAAATCAAAATAGTAAAAGAATTTATTCTCTTATAGTTAACACCCGTAATGCCAATGCCTTTACGGGTAAGCAGGGTTATGAAAGTTTAAAGAAACTATCACACACTATTTCATTAGAATTAACAAAAAAACAAGGGCAAGATGAAGATGTTCCGAAAAAAATTTCTTCAAAAGAAATAATTTTTGGCTGCACAGGAACTATCGGGGAACCTTATCCTTATGAAAAAATATCTCACAAAATCTCAAGTTTAATTAATAAAATTAAATATACACAAAATAAATTTATTTGGATGAAAGCTGCACTCTCTATCATGACAACTGATACTAAGCCCAAGTTAGCAATGGAAGAATGTAAAATTGCTAATAAAAAAATTAAGATTTATGGAATAGCAAAAGGTTCAGGAATGATTCATCCAAATATGGCAACTACATTAGCTTATGTTTTTACAGACGCTAATCTCTCAAATGATATTTTAAACAAGCTACTTAAAAAAAATATAGCAACAACTTTTAATGCTATAACTTGTGATGGCGACACTAGTACCAATGATATGGCAACTATTTTTGCAACTGGTAAAGTAGATAATGCCCAAATTAAAAATATAAATGATAAAAAAATTCAAAATTTTGATAAGGCTTTAAATAAAGTTTTGTTAAATCTAGCAAAAAGAGTGGTTTCAGATGGAGAGGGGTCTTCAAAGTTTGTGACGGTTAATGTTAAAAACTGTAAATCAGAAATAGAGGCAAAGCAGATTGCTCTTTCTGTCGCCAATTCCCCTTTAGTTAAAACTGCAATTGCTGGTGAAGATCCTAACTGGGGCAGAATAATAATGGCAATAGGTAAAGCTGGACCAAAAATAAATTTGAAAAAACTTTTAATTAAATTTGGAAATTTAAAAATTGTACAAGATGGAAAATTGCATCAAGGTTATGATGAGACAAAAGCATCCGAGTATATGAAAAATGAAAATATTGATATTGATATTGAAATTTTTACTGGAAAGAAAAGCTTTACTGTCTACACGATGGATTTTACAAAAAAATATATTGATATTAATGCTGATTATAGAAGTTAGTGGTATTGAAAATTTTGCAATAATTATTAATTCTTAAGAATGATTAAATATAAGCTAGTATGCAAAGACTGTGAAACAACATTTGATAGTTGGTTTGCTTCATCTAAGGAATTTGAAAAATTAAAAAAAAAGGATTTATTAGTCTGTCACATTTGTAATTCTAAAGCAGTAGATAAATCTCTGATGGCACCAAGCTTAAGAAACAATAAAAAAGATATCAAAAACGATTTGCAATTAGATAAATATGAAAATGTAAAAAAAACTATTAAAAGTTATCAAAAATTTATTAAAGAAAATTTTAAGTTTGTTGGTGAAAATTTTGCTTATGAAGCTCGATCTATTCACTACAATCCTAAAAAAAAATCCAAAGGTATCTATGGAAATGCTTCCAAGAAAGATCTTATGGAGCTTAAGGAAGAAGGCATCGATGCTCAGATGATACCTTGGTTAGAGGACAAAGATAATTAAAGTTTTATAGATTTTACAATGTAATTAATTGAAGTGTCTGAAGAAACAGTCCACTCATCTTTAATTATATTAAAATTCATTCCATCTAACTTTTCTAATTTTAAATTATTTTTGGTTAAAATTTTTTTAAGATCTTCCGGTTTTACAAATTTTTCCCAGTTATGAGTTCCTATCGGAAGCCATCTTAAAACATATTCTGCTCCAACTATTGCAAATATATAAGATTTCAATGTTTTATTAAGAGTGGCGACAAACATAATGCCATTTTTTTTAAGAAGTTTTGAACAAGAATTTATAAAAAAATTAACATCTTCTACATGTTCAACTATTTCCATATTCAAAATAACATCAAATTTTTTTTCAATTTTTAATTTTTCAGGTGATGAGCATAAATAATTAATTTTAAGTTTATTTTTTTTTGCATGTAGTTTAGCAATACTGATATTTTTACTTGATGCATCAATTCCAGTTACATTTGCACCCAATCTTGTCATGGGTTCAGATAGAAGTCCTCCGCCACAACCAATATCCAATATATTAATTTTATCTAGAGGTCTTTGTTTAGCTTTTAGTTTAAAACTATTAATAATATTTTCTTTGATATACTTAATTCTTATAGGATTAAACTTATGAAGTGGTTTAAATTTTCCACTCGGGTCCCACCATTCAGCCGCCATTTGTGAAAATTTTTCAATTTCTTTTTTATTTACACTGCTCATAATCGATAATTAGTTGACATAACAACTAAGATGTATTTTATCAATTATTTATTAAATTATAATAAATAAATTTGATCAATGAAAACTGTTGTTTTAAAGTTTGGTGGAACTTCCGTCGGAAGTATCGATAGAATTAAAAAAGTATGTAAAATTATATCTTCTTACAAAAAGAAGAAGAATAATGTAGTGGTGATTTCCTCTGCAATGAGTGGAGTGACTAACGAACTAGTTAATAAATCAAAATTAATTAGTAATAATTTTGACAAAGCTGAATATGACTCTCTTCTGTCTACAGGAGAACAAGTTTCTTGTGCGTTAATTGCTGGAAGATTAAAGCATATAGGGCTTAAATCTAGATCTTGGTTATCTTGGCAAATACCCATTGTAACTGAAGGACCTTATTCTGCAGCAAGAATTAATAGAGTAGTTTCAAAAGAATTACAGAGCTATCTTAAAAGTGGAGGAATTCCTGTAATCACTGGCTTTCAAGGAATAAACAAAGATTATAGGCTAACAACTATTGGCAGAAGTGGTTCAGATGCTACTGCAATAATGTTAGCTAAATTTATTAAAGCAGATGAATGTATTATTTATACTGATGTTGATGGTGTTTATACTACGGATCCAAGACAGTGCAAAAATGCAAAAAAAATTAAAAAAATATTCTATGATGAAATGTTGGAAATGGCATCTTTGGGTTCAAAAGTAATGCAGCCAACTTCTGTGCAGGATGCAAAATTGAACAAAATAGACATACAAGTTAAATCTTCATTTGTCTCAAAGCCTGGAACTTTAATCACCAATTCGTCAAAGGCCTTTAGTGATCAAATTATTACTGGAATTTCATCAACAAAAAATGATGCAAAAATTACAATTGAAGGGGTTAAAGATAAACCAGGGGTAGCAGCTTCAATTTTTAAACCTTTGTCTCAAAATTTAATAAACGTTGATATGGTTGTTCAAAATATTTCTCTTAATGGCAAGGAAACAGATCTTACATTTACAATCAAGGCTGATGACTTAAAAAAAACTGAAAAATTTATAAAACAAAATAAAAAAATATCTTATAAAAAGTTATCGTTTGATAAAGATGTATCTAAAGTTTCAATAATTGGAGTAGGAATGATAACGACCCCTGGAATAACCTATCGAATGTTTCAAGCTTTAGCTTCAAAAAAAATAAATATCCTAGTAATCTCTACTTCTGAAATTAAAATTTCAGTTTTAGTTGCTTCCAATCAAGTAAAAAAAGCTATAGCTGTATTGCATAAAGAATTTAAATTAGACTAAATTTTATGAGCCTCAGGCCCTTCAGAAATATTAATCGAAAAAAAACCAGAGTCATAAATGTTGGTGATGTAAAGATTGGAGGGAATAATCCAATTTCAGTTCAGTCAATGACCAATACTTTAACAACTGATGTTAAAGCTACAATTGATCAAATAAATGCAATTCATGAAGAAGGAGCAGACATTGTAAGAGTTTCATGTCCAGATGAAGATTCTACAAAAGCATTAAAAGAAATAACAAACAATGTAAAACTACCTATAATTGCTGATATTCATTTTCACTATAAACGAGCAATTGAGGCTGCTGAAAACGGAGCAAAATGTTTAAGAATAAATCCAGGCAATATTGGAGATAAACAAAAAATTCATGATGTTTTAAGTGCTGCAAAAAATAATGATTGTTCAATTCGGATTGGTGTAAATGCAGGCTCACTTGAAAAAGATATTCTGGAAAAATATAAAGAGCCTTGTCCAGAGGCTTTAGTAGAGAGTGCCTTGAGAAATATCAAAGTTTTAGAAGATCAAGATTTTTTTAACTTTAAAGTTAGCGTTAAGTCATCAGATGTTTTTTTATCAATTGCAGCTTATCGCCAACTTTCAAAAGCAATGGATTATCCATTACATCTTGGAATTACAGAAGCTGGAAGTTTTGTATCTGGGAGTATTAAGTCATCTATTGGACTTGGAACGTTACTTTTAGATGGAATTGGGGACACTATCAGAATTTCACTTTCTGATGACCCAGTGAAAGAAATAAAAATTGGCAATGAAATTTTAAAGTCATTAGGACTAAGAAACAGAGGAGTAAAAATTATTTCTTGCCCATCATGTGCAAGGCAAGCATTTCAAGTAATCGATACTGTAAAGGTTTTAGAAGAAAAATTATCACATATTAAAACTCCAGTTACGCTATCAATAATTGGATGTGTAGTGAATGGGCCCGGTGAAGCAGCAATGACAGATGTGGGTATTACAGGCGGTGGAAAAGGAAACAATATGCTTTATCTTTCTGGTGTACAAAGTAAGAAAGTCTTAACAAATGAAATAATTGATAGAGTAGTAGCTGAAGTTGAAAAAAAAGCTTCAGAGTTAGAAAAAAAATAATGATACCTGCAAAAACAATTGAAGAGCTCATATTAAAACACTCAACTTTAGAAAAAGATCTATCTTCAGGTGAAATTGACAAAAAGCTATTTGCAGAAAAATCAAAAGAGTACTCTGATCTTAATGAAATTATAATAAATGCTAAAAAATATTTATCATACGTTGAGGATAAAAAAGATTTAGAAAAAATTTTAAATGATGATGCAGCAGACAAAGAATTAAAAGATATGGCTGAATTTGAATTATCAGAATTAAAGACTGAATTTGAAATAAATGAAAAAAAACTAAAATTATTTTTACTTCCAAAAGATGAAGCGGATAAAAAAAATGCAATCATAGAAATAAGAGCAGGAACTGGAGGACTAGAAGCAAGCTTATTTGCTTCAGATCTTTTTAAGATGTATGAAAAAGTGAGCCATAAAAAAAAATGGACATTAGAATTAATATCAATCTCTAGAAGTGATGCGGGAGGTTTAAAAGAGGTTATTGCATCAATTAAAGGAACTAACATTTATTCAACTTTAAAGTATGAAAGTGGAGTACATAGAGTTCAACGAGTGCCAGATACCGAAACGCAGGGAAGAGTTCATACCTCAGCAGCAACTGTTGCAGTATTGCCTGAAGCAGAAGAAGTTGATTTAAAAATAAATGAGTCTGATTTAAGAATAGACGTTTTTAGAGCAGGGGGGCCAGGAGGACAATCAGTAAATACAACTGATAGTGCAGTAAGAATTACCCACATTCCAACAGGACTATCTGTTTCACAACAAGATGAAAAATCTCAACATAAAAATAAGGCAAAAGGGATGAAAATTTTAAGATCAAGGTTATATGAATTAGAAAGATCAAGAATTGACCAGGAAAGATCACAAGATAGAAAAACAAAAATAGGAACTGGAGATAGATCGGAAAGAATTAGAACTTATAATTTTCCGCAAGGAAGAGTGACAGATCATAGAATTAATTTAACACTTCATAGATTAGAAGAGTTTTTAGAAGGCGAAGCTTTTGATGAAATGATCGAGTCACTTACATTACAAGCACAAGAAGAAAGTTTAAGCAGTTTAAATTAAATGAATATTAACTCAGCAGTTACAGAAGCAACAAATATTTTAAAAGATAAATCTATTTTATCGGCTCAGCTTGACACAGAAATTTTAATGGCCAAAGCTTTAGATAAAGATCGTGAGTATATAATTTTAAATCATGATAAAGTCTTAAATAATGAGAATTTAGAATATTTTAAAAAATTGGTTTCTGAACGAGCAACCAGAAAACCTATAGCTTATCTTTTGAATAAAAAGTTTTTTTGGAAAAGCGAATTTTATGTAAATCAAAATACTCTTATACCTCGTCCTGATACAGAAATTATTATAGAACAAATTCTAAAACTTACTAAAAATAAGCATTGTTTAAAAATTCTTGATATTGGAGTTGGTTCAGGCTGTATATTGTTGAGCATTCTAAAAGAAAAAAAAAATTTTTATGGAATTGGAATAGATATTAGTAAAGATTCATTAGAAATATCAAGATTAAATGCAAAAAAGCTCTTGGTAGATAAGAGAGTAAAATTTTATAAATCAGATGTTGACAAATTTGACCAAGGCAAATATGATTTGGTTGTTTCTAATCCCCCTTATATTAAAAATAGCGATTTAAAATATTTGGAGAGTGATGTTTTAAAGTTTGAGCCTAGATTGGCTCTAGATGGTGGATTAGATGGTTTATCAGTAATCAGAAAAGTAATAAATAAAACATCTGAGCTGTTAAAAAAAAATGGAAAATTTATTTTAGAGATTGGTTTTAATCAAAAAAGTAAAGTTTTTAAATTATTAAACAATAAAGGTTTTTATATAAATAGTTCAGTCAAAGATCTTGCAAATAATGATCGTTGCATAGTCAGTACTAAAATATAATTAATTAAAAATATGGTAACATTTAGAAACAATAATAACGCTAGAAGAAATAATTTTAGAAGAAATGATAGAAATTTTAAAAGTAACGGAGATAGACCTAAATTTGCATCAAATTATTCAAACAACGATAATTTTAAAAGAAAAGTTCCTGGAAGAAATAATCATAATGCTCCAAAGTTAATTGAAAAATATAATGATTTAGCAAGAGAAGCCTCTTCTAATGGAGATAAAATATTATCTGAAAATTATCTACAACACGCAGATCACTTTACAAGAATTTTGAATGAACAAGAAAATTATAAAAGACTAAAATTTGCTGAAAATAAATCTGCTGAAAATACTGCTGAAACTCAGGAATTATCTGAAAAAAATGAAGAAATTATTGTTGAAGATAAGAAAGTTGTAGCAGAGATTAAACCAATTTCTAAAAAAAAAACTGAAGAAAATTAATTTAATCCAATAATTTTTTCTGACTTTAAAACGTTTAATTTTATTTTGTTAGTTTCAAAAAGTTCTCTATTTTTTCCTTTCAAAACCTTGCCTGATGGAAGTTTTAGTTTTTGAGAGTTTACTTTTTTTCCGTTAACAATAACTTCATAATGCAAATGGGGACCTGTTGATTTTCCAGTTGATCCAACATAACCAATTGTTTGTCCTTGTTTAACTCTAATACCTTTTTTTATTCCGCGTGCAAATTTTGACATATGAGCATAAACTGTTTCGTATGTTGAGTTGTGCCTAATTTTTACACAATTTCCACCACCTCCACACCAGCCAGCTTTTTGGATTATACCATTTCCGGAAGCCATAATGGGTGTTCCTTTGGGTGCTGCAAAATCAGTTCCTCTATGCATCTTGTTAAATCCATCTATTGGATGTTTTCTCATTCCAAATGATGAAGATAATCTTGCACCATTAATAGGTGTTTTCATTAATGCTTTTTGTACACTTTTTCCATTTTTATCATAATGTCCTTCAACATTTTCTTTATCAAAATAATATAATGAATTGTCCTGACCACTTAACTTAAGATTTGCAAAAAGAATTTCTCCTGTTTCAACTACTTTGTCATTTTCATCAATAAATACTTCATACATAATTTGAAATTTATCTTCTTTACGAATGTCTCTTTGAAAATCTACTTGAAAACCATAAATTCTTGCAAATTCAATTATTGTGTTTGGTGGTATATTTTGATCTGTTGCAGCCTTATAAAGACTTTGAAGAATTATATTTTCTTTGTAAAGAATTTTTTTATCTAATTTTATAGATATTATTTTTTTATTAAATTTTAATTCATCACTATTCTTTGATAAATATATTTTTTCAGTATTTGATATTTGAAAAATAAATTCTTTAATTTTATTATTAGTTTTATCTAAAATAATTTCAATTTTTTGATTAGTATTTAATTTATTTATATTAAATTTTTTTGATAGACTTTCTTTGATAGCAAATATCTCTTCTCTTTCTATTGAGTATTCGCTAAGTATTTTGTCAAAAGTTTCTCCAGATTTAATTTTGTGTTTATATTTTTTGTATCTCGGTTCTAAATTATTAACAATTTCATTAAGAGTTTTTTTAAAATAAATATTATTGATAAAATCATTATTTTGATTTTTACTTAAATTTTCTTTTTGATTGGAATACGCGGCCATTATAACTGTAAGAATAATTAGAAAAATTAATCCTATTGATTTTAAGTTTTTAAAAAAAAAAGTTATAAGTTTTTTTTGCATTTAATAATGTTTTGATGAGAATTATTAGTTTAGCAATGTCAAAAAATCAAAAAAAACCCAATAAAATCATCAATTTTTAGTGTATTTTTTATTCTTAAATGCTTGATTTCCTTTTATTTTAGCCTATAAGCGTCACACTTTCTCACGAAAATTATTGTTAACACAATAGATTAGTGAGGATTATTGGGCTTTTTAGACCCAATTAGCTATTTAAAAAGTAAAAATTTAAGAAGAGAAGTGTGGACGGTTAAGGTTACCAAAATTTGTCGTACACACTTCAACATTATATAAATTTTATTCTTAGAATTTATATAGAAGCTAGTGTGCGCCGTTTTTAAACTTGAGAGTTTGATCATGGCTCAGAACGTACGCTGGCGGCACGCCTAACACATGCAAGTCGAACGAAGTAGCAATACTTAGTGGCAGACGGGTGAGTAACATGTAGGTATCTGCCCTTTGGCCTGGAATAACACGAGGAAACTTGTGCTAATACCGGATAAGTCTTTACGGAGAAAGCTTTATGCACCATTGGATGAGCCTGCACTTGATTAGTTTGTTGGTGGGGTAATGGCCTACCAAGACTGTGATCAATAGCTGATTTGAGAGGATGATCAGCCACATTGGGACTGAGACACGGCCCAAACTCCTACGGGAGGCAGCAGTGGGGAATCTTGCACAATGGAGGAAACTCTGATGCAGCGATGCCGCGTGAGTGAAGAAGGCCCTTGGGTTGTAAAGCTCTTTCGTCGGGGAAGAAAATGACTGTACCCGAATAAGAAGGTCCGGCTAACTTCGTGCCAGCAGCCGCGGTAATACGAAGGGACCTAGCGTAGTTCGGAATTACTGGGCTTAAAGAGTTCGTAGGTGGTTGAAAAAGTTAGTGGTGAAATCCCAGAGCTTAACTCTGGAACTGCCATTAAAACTTTTCAGCTAGAGTATGATAGAGGAAAGCAGAATTTCTAGTGTAGAGGTGAAATTCGTAGATATTAGAAAGAATACCAATTGCGAAGGCAGCTTTCTGGATCATTACTGACACTGAGGAACGAAAGCATGGGTAGCGAAGAGGATTAGATACCCTCGTAGTCCATGCCGTAAACGATGTGTGTTAGACGTTGGAAATTTATTTTCAGTGTCGCAGGGAAACCGATAAACACACCGCCTGGGGAGTACGACCGCAAGGTTAAAACTCAAATGAATTGACGGGGACCCGCACAAGTAGTGGAGCATGTGGTTTAATTCGAAGATACGCGCAGAACCTTACCAACACTTGACATGTTCGTCGCGACTCTAAGAGATTAGAGTTTTCGGTTCGGCCGGACGAAACACAGGTGCTGCATGGCTGTCGTCAGCTCGTGTCGTGAGATGTTGGGTTAAGTCCCGCAACGAGCGCAACCCTCACTTTTAGTTGCCATCATTAAGTTGGGCACTCTGAAAGAACTGCCAGTGATAAGCTGGAGGAAGGTGGGGATGACGTCAAGTCCTCATGGCCCTTACGTGTTGGGCTACACACGTGCTACAATGGTATCTACAACAGGAAGCAAAACTGCGAAGTTAAGCAAATCCCTAAAAGATACCTCAGTTCGGATTGCACTCTGCAACTCGAGTGCATGAAGCTGGAATTACTAGTAATCGTGGATCAGCGTGCCACGGTGAATGCGTTCCCGGGTCTTGTACACACCGCCCGTCACACCATGGGAGTTGGTTCTACCTTAAGGCAAGGTTTCAAACCCTTGACCACGGTATAGTCAGCGACTGGGGTGAAGTCGTAACAAGGTAGCCGTAGGGGAACCTGCGGCTGGATTACCTCCTTTCTAAGGATGAATGAAAATAAAATTTCATTCTAAATAATATACATCGGTAATGTTGACCGTCCTCATTTCTCTTCTTAAAGTAATGTTTCCTTCTTGTAGGGCCGGTAGCTCAGTTGGTTAGAGCACACCCTTGATAAGGGTGGGGTCGAAAGTTCGAGTCTTTCTCGGCCCACCACACTTAACTGGGGGATTAGCTCAGCTGGGAGAGCGCCTGATTTGCATTCAGGAGGTCAGCGGTTCGATCCCGCTATCCTCCACCAGGAAACATTTAGTTATAAAAACTGTAAATAAATTTAATAATTAATATCAATATCTATATCCGAACATTAGTAATGTTATTAGCTAATGTTCAAAATAAAAATTTGATCACAACATAGATAATTTTTCTTTTAAAAAGAATTTTTTTCTGTGCATAAATCAAGCGTTTAAGGGCGTGTAGTGGATGCCTTGGCACTGAAAGCCGATGAAGGACGTGATATACTGCGATAAGTTTCGGGGAGCTGTATGTAAGTTTTGATCCGAAAATTTCCGAATGGGGAAACCCACCACTTTATGTGGTACTTTAAACTGAATACATAGGTTTAAAGAGACAACCTGGAGAACTGAAACATCTAAGTAACCAGAGGAAAAGAAATCAATTGAGATTCCGTTAGTAGTGGCGAGCGAACGCGGACTAGGCCAGTAGTTTTGTTAAAAAAATTTGAATAGTTTGGAAATGCTAACCATAGAGGGTGATAGTCCCGTATGAGTAATGTTTAACAAAATTCTTGAGTAAAGCGGGACACGTGAAATCCTGCTCGAATATAGGGGGACCACCCTCTAAGCCTAAATACTCTTCAGTGACCGATAGTGAACTAGTACCGTGAGGGAAAGGTGAAAAGAACCCCTATTAGGGGAGTGAAATAGAACCTGAAACTGCATGCCTACAATCAGTCGAAGCTCTTTTTAGAGTGACGGCGTACCTTTTGTATAATGGGTCAGTGACTTAATTTATAAAGCAAGCTTAAGCCATCTAGGTGTAGGCGCAGCGAAAGCAAGTCTTAATAGGGCGATTAGTTTTATGAATTAGACCCGAAAACGAATGAGCTTACCATGAGCAGGTTGAAAGTTGGGTAACACCAACCGGAGGACCGAACCAGTTGACGTTGAAAAGTCTTTGGATGACTTGTGGTAAGGGGTGAAAGGCCAACCAAATTCGTAGATAGCTGGTTTTCCGCGAAAACTATTTAGGTAGTGCGATGAATAAATAGATGCTTAGAGGTAGAGCACTAAATGGGCTAGGGGGAAGAGATTCTTACCAAACCTAATAAAACTCCGAATGCTAAGTATTGTTCTTCATCAGACAGACTGTGGGTGCTAAGGTCCATGGTCGAGAGGGAAAGAGCCCAGACCACCAGATAAGGTCCCCAAATTATGATTAAGTGTGAAAGGATGTGGAAATTCCTTAACAGCCGGGAGGTTGGCTTAGAAGCAGCCATCCTTTAAAGATAGCGTAACAGCTCACCGGTCTAATAGAGTTTCTGCGCCGAAGATGTAACGGGGCTAAAATCATATACCGAATCTGTGGGTTTATAAAACTTTCGAGTTTTATAAGCGGTAGCGGAACGTTCTGTAAGCCTGTGAAGGGATACCTGTGAGGGATCCTGGAGGTATCAGAAGTGCGAATGCTGACATAAGTAACGATAAAAGAAGTGAAAAACTTCTTCGCCGAAAATCCAAGGGTTTCTGCGCAAGGTTAATCCGCGCAGAGTTAGTCGGCACCTAAGGCGAGGGCGAAAGCCGTAGTCGATGGAAATAAGGTTAATATTCCTTAACCAGATGGTAGTGACGGATCTTGTAAGTTGTGTACTCTTAATGGATTGAGTATGCCGCGAAAAGGTTCCAAGAAATAGCTCCATCATTAGACCGTACCCTAAACCGACACAGGTGGATTAATAGAGTATATTTAGGCGCTTGAGAGAATGATGTTGAAGGAACTCGGCAAAATGCTTCCGTAACTTCGGGATAAGGAAGACCTTATTATAGGCAACTATAACAGGGTGGCACAAGCCAGGGAGAAGCGACTGTTTATCAAAAACACAGGGCTCTGCTAACACGTAAGTGGATGTATAGGGTCTGACGCCTGCCCGGTGCTGGAAGGTTAATGCGGTTGGTGCAAGCTAACTTCTGAAGCCCCAGTAAACGGCGGCCGTAACTATAACGGTCCTAAGGTAGCGAAATTCCTTGTCGGGTAAGTTCCGACCTGCATGAATGGCGTAACGATTTCTCCGCTGTCTCCAACATCAACTCAGTGAAATTGAATTCTCCGTGAAGATGCGGAGTTCGCGTAGTTAGACGGAAAGACCCCGTGCACCTTTACTGCAACTTTACATTGGTATTAGGAAAAACATATTTAGTATAGGAGGGAGACATTGAAGCAAAGGCGTCAGCTTTTGTGGAGTCACCAGTGAAATACCTCTTTTGTTTTTCTTGGTATCTAACTGATTGCCGTCATCCGGCATCAAGACATTGTATGGTGGGTAGTTTGACTGGGGCGGTCGCCTCCCAAATAGTAACGGAGGCGTGCGAAGGTAGGCTCAGAACGGTCAGAAATCGTTCGTAGAGTGCAATGGCATAAGCCTGCCTGACTGTGAGACTGACAAGTCGAGCAGAGACGAAAGTCGGTCATAGTGATCCGGTGGTTCTGAGTGGAAGGGCCATCGCTCAACGGATAAAAGGTACGCCGGGGATAACAGGCTGATACTGCCCAAGAGCTCATATCGACGGCAGTGTTTGGCACCTCGATGTCGGCTCATCACATCCTGGGGCTGGAGCAGGTCCCAAGGGTTTGGCTGTTCGCCAATTAAAGTGGTACGTGAGCTGGGTTCAGAACGTCGTGAGACAGTTCGGTCCCTATCTGCTATGCGTGTAGAAGAATTGAGAGGAGTTGACCCTAGTACGAGAGGACCGGGTTGAACATACCACTGGTGGACCTGTTGTAGCGCCAGCTGCAGTGCAGGGTAGCTAAGTATGGAAGAGATAACTGCTGAAAGCATCTAAGCGGGAAACTCACCTCAAAACTAGTTCTTCCTATAGAGCCGTGGTAGACCACCACGTTGATAGGCTGGATGTGGAAGCGCAGTAATGCGTGCAGCTGACCAGTACTAATAGCTCAATTGGCTTGATTTATGCACTGAAAAAAATTTTAACAAATTTAGATATAAAATATATTCACAAATATAAATACTTAGATCAGTATTATGATTTTAATTCCTGTTTTTGACACTACTATAAGATTTATTAATTAATTAAATTTTAATAGTTGAATGTAAGAAAATAATTTATTGCGTATTTATAATAAAATAATGTCTGCAAATAAAAAATATGGATATTCAATTCCTTTCTCAAATGAAGGTAAAAAAGTCCCGAAGTTTTTAGAATCTTTAAAAAAAAATATTAATTTGAAAAAAGATATAGTTGTTTGTTTGGTAGATAAAAAAACTTCTAATTTAACAAAATCAATATTAAGAGATTATATAAAAAAAAATAAAAATTTTAATTTACTAGATATTCGTTCTAAAAATTTTACAGAAACAAGAATAAAGGGATTAAAAAATTTGATAATCACAAATTAAAAGGAAGTATAATTTTAATTTCGATTTTTCCAGTAATTGGGTCTCTTATAGCTGAGCAATTAGGTTGGACAGGACCTTATTATATACGGCCATCAATTATAATGTTTATATTTTTAATATCATTAATTATCTTTTACATTAATGATTATAAAAATTTATTTTTTTATAAAAAATTATTTATTTCTTATATAATTTTTACTTTTATTATATCTATATTTTTTATTGAAATCAGAGGTGCTAATGTAGTTTATGATCACAAAAGAAATGGTTTAGTAAAAATTGAAAAACCAGAAAGTTTAAGAGACTGGAAAGTGTCAAAAAAAACTTTAGAGGCTATCAACAAATTAAGAGAGGCATCAGTTAGCTGCGAAAAAAACACTTTATTTCAATTAGCTTGGATGCCATTATCTTATGAAATTACCTCAAGAATAAATCTCACTGGATATGATTTACCATATCATGTCACTATTACATTAACAGAAGCTGAATTAATATTAAAAAATCTTATTTCAGATCCACCAGGCATGCTCATTGTTCAACCAAAATATGAAAATTATTCTGGGCCATTTCCAGCAGTTGGAATGAAGTATCTTTATAATAATTTAGATGACTTACTTAAATATTACAGTTTTTATTCTTTGATTGAAGACAATTTTAATAAGTTTAAAATCTTTTGTTTAGATGTAAATTAAGCATACAACAAAAAAAAATAAAATAATATTAATTTGTTATAAATAAATGTTGTATACATAACTATCATAAAAGTTTTAAAATAAGTTATGAGTAGTTTTAAAGATAAAAATCAAATTATTATTATGTATCTAGTATTTATGCTAGGCATGATGTTTTCAATTATTATATTGAATAGATGGCTAGTCACTGATTTAGGTTTATTATCTTTTGGCAGACTTTGGCAATTATATGTATCTTACGCTGATTTTGGATTCATTAAGCGTGGTCTTTTGGGATCTTTATTATCTGAGAGTGGAATAAATTCATTATTTTCTAATGAGTATGTATTTGCAATGTTTATCCATCATATTTCAATTTTTATTTTGACTATTTTAATCGTGCATTATTGTTCATCAAAAAATATAAAAAACTTTTTATTCATTGTTGGAATTGCATTTTCACCTACTTTTATAATCTATCAAGGATATAACACAGGTAACTCAGATATATTTGTTTTATTAATTGCGTTAATAAACATTCTTTATGTAAAGAATTATATTATATTTAGTTTAAATATTGTAATTGGTATATTTTTACATGAATTATTCGTTTTTACATTGCCAGCACAGTTTTTTGCATTCTATTTATGTAACAAATCTTATAATATAAATTTTCTAAGTTTTAAGACCATAATCCCTGCAGTTACCACAATAACAGCTATTCTAATAATTTTATTGTTTGGAAAATTAGATATTACAGAAATTGAGTTTAAAAATATAATGCAATCAAAGATTCCCAATGCTTACATGATGCACTCATTGTGGAGTGGTCATTGGGAGATTAGTTCTTCATTAGGAAGTCATTTAAAAAGTTCATTAACAACTCTTTTATCATATTTTAAGAATGGAAAAATTATTTTTCTTTTACCTGTTTTATCATATCTTACAATTTTAACATTAAGAGTTTTAAATTATGTTCCAAATAAATTTAACAAATTTATTTTTATCGCAGTAATAATATTTCCTATTTTTGTTTCATTACTTGCATGGGATTTTCCGAGGTGGATTGCCATGAGTGCAAATATGGCACTATTAATTACTTTGAAATTAGTGGCAAGAGATGGATTATCACATAATAAATGGAACATAATAATCGCTATTTTTTGTCTATGTGCTCCATTTGGTACAGTTGTTGTTGATCAACCATTACCCCTCCATCAATTTGTACTTGATAAGCTGATTAATTAAGTAATAATTTTTCTTAGTGGGGTTTAAAATATAATTTCTGAAATTTAAAATTTTTTATAAAAGCTTAAAAACTTTTTTTATTTAAAATAATTATTATACTTCTTTTATTTTTTTATTAAAATTTTTTCAATAAGACAATAAAGCAATGTAAAAAGATATTTTGATTGTAGTTCTTTAATTTTAAATTTTGATACGCCAGTTTTTCTTCCCATCCAAGAAATTGATGTAGTTTCATATTTCATTTTTCTAGATATTACTTTTAAGGGAATTTCTAAGAAAACATTAAAACTTTCTGAGACTATCGGTTTTAAATTTTTAAGAGAACTAGTTTTATATATTTTAAATGCATTAGTGTAATCGTTAAATTTATTTAAAAATAAAATTGATACTATGAAATTAAAAATCCTATTCAAAACTAATTTTTTTACTGGATAGTTATTCACAATTGACTCTTTATAAAATCTAGATCCAAAAACTGCATCACAATCTTTTGATAATATTATATCGTAATATTTTTGAAGGTCTGATATACTATCAGACTCATCACACATCATAATACATGTAAATTGTTTTTTGACATTATCTAAACCTGTATCAATAGCTGATCCCAAACCTTTTTTTCTATTTTTAATCACTTTCACAAATTCAAATTCCTTTTGAACTTCTAAAACTTTTTCAAAAGATCTGTCCTGACTAAAATCATCAATAAAGCACAATTCTAAATCTATACTTAATTTAGATATTTTTTTTGTAATATTTTCAATATTTTCTTCCTCGTTTCTAATTGGTATGATAATTGATAATGACATGAAAATATTGATAACTGGTGGTTGTGGATTTATTGGATCAAATATTGCAATCTTTCTTAAAAATCAAATTAATAAATTAACAATTCATAGTTTAGATAATTTAAGCAGAAATTCATCAAAAATAAATTTAAAAAGATTAAAAAAAAATGGGATAGTAAATTTTAATATAAATATATCCAATAAATCAAAAATTGATTCATTAATAAAATATGATTTTATTATAGATTGTTGCGCAGAAGCAGCAGTAGAAGCCTCAAAATTAGAGTCAGAAAGAGTATTTTTTACAAATTTAGTTGGAACTTTTAATATTTTAGAGAAAGCAAAAAAAGACAAAAGTAAAATAATTTTTTTATCAACAAGTCGTGTCTACTCAATTAAAAAGATAATTTCTAGGGCAAAAGAAATAAATAAAAAAAAATATAGTTTTAAAATTAATGAAAATTTTTCAACTAATTCTCCAATAAGTCTTTATGGATTTACAAAACTAAGTTCAGAAAAACTAATAGAAGAGTATTCATTTTCTAACAAAATTAAATATATAATTAATAGATTTGGTGTAGTGTCAGGCCCTTGGCAATTCGGAAAACAAGATCAAGGATTTGTAAGCTTATGGCTTTGGAGATTTATTAATATAAAAAAATTAAATTATATTGGTTTTGGTGGATTTGGCAATCAGGTTAGAGATGTTATTCATGTAACGGATGTTTGTGAATTAATTTTGGAGCAAATTAAAAAAATTAAAAAAATTAATAACGAAATTTTTAATGTAGGAGGTGGCTTAAATAATTCGATAAGCCTGAAAGAGCTAACTATTAAATCTAGACAAATTACTAAAAATGATATTTTTATTGGTAAAATTTCAAAAACTTCAAACTATGATATACCGTATTATGTTACGGATAATAAAAAAATATATAGTTTTTATAAGTGGAGAGTTAAAAGAGATTTAGAAACTATTATAAATGACACCTATAAAATACTAATAAGATATAAAAAATTATTTAAGGCAAAAGAATTATGAAAAAGATAATAATAGTTACAGGATCTTGTGGACTTGTTGGGTCCGAAGCAGTTAAATTTTTTTTAAAAAAAAATTTTTATGTAATTGGTATTGATAACAATTATAGAAAAAAATTCTTTGGAAAAGATGGAGATACATCTTGGCTTAAAAGAAGACTTATTTTAAATAAAAATTATTTTCACCATCAAATTGATATCCGAAATTCAAAAGAGATTTTAAAAATTTTTAAAAAATATTCTAACAATATAAAAGTAATTATACATTCAGCAGCACAGCCATCACATGATTGGGCTAAAAATAATTTAATGACTGATTTTTCAATAAATGCTGAAGGAACAGCTAATTTACTTAATTCTAGTTTGAGATATTCGCCCAAAGCAACTTTTATTCAACTTTCAACAAATAAAGTTTATGGAGATAATCCAAATAAAATTAAATTAAAAGAAGGACCCCTAAGGTTTATGCCAAGTGATAAAAAAAAATATAAATATGGATTTGATGAAAGCTTAAGTACTGACCATTGCACTCATAGTTTTTTTGGAGTTTCTAAAACTTATGCCGATTATTTAGCTCAAGAATTTGGTAAAAATTATAATTTAAATGTTGGAATATTTAGAGCAGGCTGTATTACTGGCCCGAACCATTCGTCTGCAAAATTGCATGGGTTTTTATCTTATTTAGTTAAAAGTTGTATAGTTAAGAAAAGCTATAATATTATTGGCTATAAAGGAAAACAGGTCAGAGATAATATACATAGCAATGATTTATTGAACTGTTTATGGGAATTTATAAAAAAACCCAAAAAAGGTGTAGTTTATAATATTGGTGGAGGCTCTTATTCGAATTGTTCAATTTTGGAGTGTATAAAATATATTGAAAATAAAAAGAATATAAAAGTTAAAATAAAGTATTCATCAAAATCAAGAGTAGGCGATCATATTTGGTATATTTCAAATACTAGAAAATTTAAAAAAGATTATCCTAATTGGAAGCAAACATATAATACAAAAAAAATATTAGATGAATTAGTTGAAAGCTTATAAATATTTTATTAAATGACGATAGTCTAAAGTAGTTCTGTAATGAAACATTTGTTAACTAATATTAAAAAAATATTTAATAAAATTTTAGATGCTGCCAGATACTTAAATACCTTAGCTCTACTTTTTAACGTAAACCCAATTAGTGAAAAAGACTTTATAATTGTTACAGCAGCAGATAGTTCTCACCACAAAAGTCTTAAAAATTTATTATCAAGTGTTGTTTTATATGAAAAATATGCAAAAGTTATAATTTTTGATCTTGGCTTGACTAAATCTGAAGTAAAGGAAATAAAAAGAAAATTCAAAAAAATGGAAATAAGAAAATTTAATTTTTCTAAGTATCCAAGTTATTTAGATATTAAAGTTAATGCAGGTGAATATGCCTGGAAACCCGTTATAATATCAAATATTCTTAATGAATTTAAGTGTAGTGTTTTATGGATGGATGCAGGAAACATTATTTTATCACCGTTACGTACTATCAAAAAAATACTTAACTTTACTGGTTTCTATGTTCCTTATTCAAGGTTGAAAATTTCAGATACAACTCATTTTAAAACCCTTAAATTTCTAAAAGTTTCTAAAGATATTCTTAACAAGCAAAATGTTTGTGCGGCATGTATTGCGGTAAATTACAAATTTAACAATATTGAGAAAGCTATATCTAAATGGAAAAAGTGTGCCTTAATTAAAAAATGTATTGCACCCGCAGGAAGTAGTAGAAAAAATCATCGTCAAGATCAAGCTGTGCTAGGGGTACTAGCTCATCAAGCTAACA
>JAOHFB010000060.1 GCA_028097785.1 Candidatus Pelagibacter sp.
AATATCGTTCACTATACACCCTGCTGATCGCATAAGGATTGAGCCAGAAAGAAAAAGTGCAGAATAAAAAAAATATATTTTTAAATCTGAATTAAAATCATAAACAATTGTAAGCCCCCATAAGCATGGCCAAAATAATAGCATGAAACCAATTGGTCTTTTTAATCTTGTAAGCTCAATAAATAACTTTATTTGGTTCATAATTTACTTGTAAATAACAAAGGCTAGATTCATAATCAAACTGATTCGGATGAATATAGATTACACAGTTACAGCCCTTATGTTTCCGGCTATTCCTCTATTAATGAGCGTATATAGCAACAGATTTCATTCTTTAAGCATGTTGATTAGAGAACTTCATGATGAACATGTTTATGAAAATCACATTCCTCATGAATGGAAAAAACAATTCATCAATTTAAGTGGACGGATCACACTACTACGTTGGACAATCATGTTTGCTGCATTTGGTTTTTTGTTCAATATGTTAACCGTGTTAGGCCTATATTTAAATGAAGTTTTTATTGCCAGATTAATTTTTGGCTCTTGTTGTTTATCAATGATTATATCTATACTATTTTTTATTAGAGAAATTCATATTTCAACTAATGCACTTAAATTGCATATGTCTGATATGGATGTAAAGCTTGATTAAGGAAGTATAACTGCAGGGCCTAAAATTTTTCTACCCTCTAAATCTTTATGAGCCTCAATAACTTGATCTAATTTATATTTTTTAAATATATTAATTTTTACTTTTCCAGAGCTAATTTTTTCAAACATAATTTTTGACGCTTCATCTAGCTCTTCTTTAGTCGACAGGTATTGTTGCATTGCAGGTCTTACAAGATACAAGCCTTTTGGCTGAAGCATTTTAGGAACATTAATATCAGATAAAGGGCCTGATGCATTTCCAAATGAAACCATCATTCCTCTAACTGCTAAACATTCAATAGAGCCATCTAAAGTATCTTTACCAACACCGTCGTACACAACTGGAACACCTTTACCGTCTGTAATCTCTAAAACTTTTTTTGCAAAATCCTCTTTATTATAATTGATTACATAATCGTAACCATTTTCTTTTGCTACACTTATCTTTTCATCGGATCCAACAGTTCCTACAACTGTGCAGCCTAAACTTTTAGCCCACTGACCAAATATTTGACCAACTCCTCCTGCAGCCGCATGGAATAGAATTGTTTGTCCTGATTTTACCGGAAATGTTTTATGTAATAGATAAAATGTAGTTAAACCTTTTGTCATTAAAGTTGCGGCAACTTCTAAATCAATACCATCTGGCACTTTCACTAGATTTTTTGTCGGGTAATTTCTATGTGTTGAATAAGATCCTAATGGAATACCTGCATAAGATATTTTATCTCCGACTTTAAAGTCTTTTACGTTATCTCCAACATCAGTAATAATACCTGCGCCCTCTAAACCTAGACCAATTGGTAAGTTTAATGGGTACAAACCTGATCTATGATAAGTGTCAATATAATTTAGTCCAATAGCTTTTTGTTCTATTGTTACTTGATCAGGTCCTGGCTTATCTAGCGTTATATCTTTAAGTTCTAAAACTTCAGGTCCACCAGTTTTTTTAATTTCTACAGCTCTCATAAAATTTATTTTACAAATGTATCATTATGATAATCTTGAACTGCTTGCAAGATCTCAGCTTTAGTATTCATTACAAAAGGCCCACCTCTTGCAATTTCTTCATTAATTGGCTTTCCAGAGATCAGTAAAAACTTAGCATCTGATTTAGCTTTTACAGTTAAATCTTCACCTCTGGATAATAGTATTAAAGTACTATCTTTAACATTATCATGTTCATTTTTACCAACTTCAATTTCACCATTAATCAAATAAATAAAACTATTATGAGTTGATGGTAATTTATAATTGAACTCTTTGTCTTTATATAATTCAACATCAAAATAAACTGGCTCAACGTTATGACCTTTGACAGGGCCTTCAGCATTTTCAAATTTACCAGCTATGACTTTTATAGTTTTGTCATCATCTTTATGAACACTCATTTTATCTGCATCGATATAAATATACTCAGGCTTACTCATTTTTAATTTAGCAGGCATGTTTACCCATAATTGAAAACCATGAAGCTTACCTTCTTTCATTGCTGGCATTTCAGAATGAATTATTCCGCTTCCTGTTTTCATCCACTGAACATCTCCTGCAGTCATTCTACCTTCACCACCTGTGCTATCTTTATGTTCAAAATCTCCAGCTAACATATAAGTCACTGTTTCAATTCCTCGGTGTGGGTGAGGGGGAAAACCTGCAATATAATCTTCACTATTTTCAGATCCAAATTCATCTAGCATTAAGAATGGATCAAAGTAATTTGGCTCAACACCAATACTTCTTTTTAATTTTACTCCAGCCCCATCCGAAGCTGGAATAGGGTCGATAATTTTACTTACTTCTATATTTTTCATAGTTTGAAACTAGTTAATAAATATTTAATTTCAATGTTACTTTTTATTATGTGATCCATCACAAAAAGGCTGCCCATCTGTTTGTTTGCACGCACAAAAGAACATTTTTTTTGTTTCTTCAGCTTTATATACAATGGGTGTAAATTCTGTGCCTTTATGAGAAGCATCACAGAAAGGTTGTTTTGAACTTTTACCACATGAACACCAGTAATAAGATTTATCTTTCTCAACCTCTACTGCGATTGGTCCATCTCCTGCTCTTTTTACTTTAGTCATTTTTTACCTTTCAATTAATTACAAGCATAACTAATAGTTTGTTATGAAATATTCAAGAACGCAATTTTTTCATACTAGTATACAAAATCATACCTTGATAATTAAAATAAAATAGTTATTTAATTCTAAATGAAAGATTTAA
>JAOHFB010000061.1 GCA_028097785.1 Candidatus Pelagibacter sp.
CGTTATGGACCTAGTTTTGAATCTGATATAAAATATGTTTACAAAAAAATTAACTTGCCCTTAAAACAGATAGATAAAAAAGAAAATTTTAGAAGAATAATTGATTTAAAAAATAATAGTGGCTGGATACACATTTCGCAATTAAAAAAAAATAATTCTGTAATTGCAATTCAAAATAAAATTTTATTTAAAAAACCATCTTCTTTTGCAAAACCCATAGCCAAAATAGAAAAAGGTAGACTATTGATTGTCGATAAATGTCAGGAAAAATGGTGTAAAATCAAATCCGATGATTATGAGGGATGGATAAAAACCAATGATATATGGGGCTTAATTAACTAAAATCAGCTGATAAAGAGCTTAAATTTAATGCACTTAATTTTGTCGTATGAGAATACTCTTTGTGGTCAATTCCAATTTCAACTTCAACACCATCTGATTTGAACTTTTGAATTTGTTCTTCAGTAAATTTAAAGTGAATAAATTGAACCGAAGAGGCTTTCCCTTCTGCGGAAGTTCTATCAACATCTTCTTCTGGAATTGCTTTAATTGACTCTCCGTTAATTTTTATAAAAACTTTTTCCTCAATCCCTCCAACTTTACTTAAAAATGCTGATCTTGAAACTGGGTTATCAATTTCAAACATTAGAGTAGCAGTTAGTTCTTTTCCATTTGGTATTAAGGGGTTGTAGGCAATAAGCTCATCTTTTAATTGTTCATCTCCACCTTTTTCAATGTAAAGCATCTCTTGAACTTGTGCCAACATTGTTTCATAGCTTTCAAAATAAAAAGTTGCATATGGTCCCAGTGAGACTCTTCTATCTTTTTTGTAATTAACAATATTTTTTCTAAGCTCTTTTCTGTTTTTTGTATAAACATCTAAAGGCATGATATCTTCTTTTAGAATTTCTCTTTTTTCTCTGGGCATGATCATAATCTATAACTTTTTGCCATTAATTCGATAGGATGTAACGCCTCATCATTAGAAATATTTGTATCCACTTCCAATTGCTTTAGATGTTTACCAGCTAATGGGCAATCTGAGGCCATGTACTTATTATTTTTATTCTTAATTTGTCTGGCTGTTGGTCTTCCAACTTTATTTGCTAAATCATGAGTGTCTTTCATCACACCAAACGTGCCTCCATGACCAGCACATCTTTCAACAACATCTAGCTTAACATTTGGAATAAGTTTTAACATATCTCTTGATTTGATACCCATGTTTTGAGCTCTTGCGTGACATGCATTATGAACTGTAACTCCACCGTCTATTTCTTGTAATCCCTCAGCCAATCCTTCATTGTTTGCTATATCAACAACATACTCATCTATATCCATTACATTCGCATATAATCTTTTAATATTCTCATCTTTAGGCAACAGCAAAGGCCATTCAAATTTTAACATCAAACCACAACTAGCTGTTAGAGTGATGACTTTATAACCTTTGTCAACCCACTCTAATAAATCTTTAGATACTTTCTTTGCTTGTTCCACCACTTTGGGTAGATCTGCTTGTTCTAAAAAAGGCATACCACAACATCCTGGATAAGCCTCTTGAACTTCAACTCCATTCTTTTTTAAAACTTTTAAAGCTGCAACTCCTGTATTTTTTTTATTAAAATTCACAAAGCAAGTCGTATAAATTACAACCTTTCTATCTTTATTTGGAGTTTCAAAATTTATTTGATCTTTATTTTTTTTAAAAAAATTTGAAAATGTTTCTGAATTATATTTTGGTAGTTGAACTCTTTTATCAATTCCTGCAACAATTTCTAAAATTTTTCTAAAAAATTTGTTTTTAACGCTAGAAATCCAATTAACTAATTTTGAAAACATTACACCAATTTTTGCGTTTCTGTCTATTTGGGCTAATTGTGTTGGTACACTTGGTNATTTTCCTAATTTTTTTTGAGCCGTTCTATATCTCAACATTAAGTGAGGAAAATCCAGATCAAAATCATGAGGAGGTACATACGGACATTTGGTCATAAAACACATGTCACATAAAGTACACGCATCAACAACAGGTTCAAATTGTTCGCTTTTTAAACTTTCAACATCCTCATTTTCAGACTCATCAATCATATCGAATAGTTTTGGAAAAGAGTCACATAAATTAAAACATCTTCTACAACCATGGCAGATATCAAATGCTCTTCTCATTTCAGCATCTAATTTTTCAGGATTTAAAAAATCAGGATGCTCAAAATCTATAGGATGTCGAATAGGGGCGTCTAAACTTCCTTCTTTACTCATAATTTTAATTGAAATTTATTTTGAATATTTAGTGGGCATTTTAATGCCCACTAAAAAAATTTGTTAGCTAATAGATTCTAAAGTTTTTTGGAATTTACCAGCGTGAGATTTTTCAGCTTTTGCTAAAGTTTCAAACCAATCAGCAATTTCTTCAAATCCTTCTTCTCTAGCCGTCTTTGCCATACCAGGGTACATGTCTGTATATTCATGTGTTTCACCTTGTACTGCTGATGCTAGATTAGCTTTAGTTTCACCAATTGGTAAACCAGTAGCTGGGTCGCCAACTTCTTCTAAATACTCTAGGTGACCATGTGCGTGACCTGTTTCACCTTCTGCTGTTGATCTAAATACTGACGCAACATCATTGTATCCTTCGATGTCTGCTTTTTGAGCGAAGTAAAGATATCTTCTATTTGCTTGGCTTTCACCAGCAAATGCTGCTTCTAGATTTTCTTTTGTCTTTGTTCCTTTTAATGACATTTTTTTCTCCTTAATTTAATAATGGTGAAGATATAATGCTTCTAAACTGAAAGTCAATAGTTTAGAATAATTATAATGTATAATTTAAATTATTGATTTTATTAG
>JAOHFB010000062.1 GCA_028097785.1 Candidatus Pelagibacter sp.
GGGGGTAATGAATATTATAAATATCGCTCAAGGAGATTTGGTAATTCTAGGTGGATACATTGCTTATTTTATGTATTTGTCAGGAATTCATCCAGCTTTAGGTGTGATTGTTGCACCAGTGATAATGTATTTTGTAGGAGTAGGTCTTTATAAATTAGTAATAAATAAAGTTGTAGATAGAGATTTATTTATCTCAATACTTGCTACATTTGGCATAAGTATCCTTTTCATGCAGTTAATGAACTTTGCATTTGGTGCAGATGTTGTTCTTGCTAATTCTGAATTTGGAACAACTATGTTGTTTAATAATTCAGTTACACTTCCAAATTCTAAATTATTTTCAGCCATTATAAGTATTATTTTTGCAATAGGGCTCGTTATTTATATGAAAAAATCAAAGTTAGGGCGGGCAATTAGAGCAACAGCACAAAATGCTAGAGCAGCTAAAATTTTAGGAGTTGATACTGAAAAAGTTTATGCAGCTACATTTGGAATTAATGCAGCACTTTGTGGTGTAGCAGGTGCATTAGTTGCTATTACATTTACAATACATCCTTATATGGGTCTACCTTATACAATTAGATCTTTCATGATTGTTATTATTGCAGGACTGGGAAATTTGCCAGGTGTTGCAGTTTCAGGAATGGGTTTAGGTGTATTTGAAGAATTTGCTGATTATATTCTAGGGACAGAGTTTAGAATAGGTTCTGTATTCTTATTGTTAGTTTTAATTTTAGTTTATCGAAGATTTAAACTTTCTAGAAAAAGAGAATATTTAAAATGAAAAATAACAATATTATTTTATACGCTGCAATACTGATTTTTGGTGTTCTTGCACCATTTATGCTTCCAGCATTCAAGGTTCAATTATCAATTCTTTGTATATTAATTGTTTTAGCCTTAACTTGGAATATTCAAGGTGGTGAAATGGGCTACAACTCATTTGGAAATATTCTTTTTTATGGTCTAGGTATGTATATTTGTGCTTCTGTTCAAGTGGGTATGTTTTTCCCACTAGCAGAATGGACAGAAAGTGGTGGGGAAAAAACTTTCATACATTCACCTACGCAGTTTTTTCAAGGTATGGCATTTGGACTTTTAGCAGCAGCAATTATACCAACAATAGTTGCTGGTTTAATTGGTTATGCAATTTTAGGACTTAGAGGACACTATTTTGCAATTTGTACTTTAGGTTTAGGGGTAGCTGCAGGTGAAATTTCAGGAGGAATTGAAATTATTGGTGCAGGACAAGGGTTCACAACGCCTCCATTTCCAGAGACAGGAAACTTGGAATCTAGAGGACAGTTTTTTTATTTTTTAAGCTTTTTAGTTCTTGTATTAACTTTTGTTGCAGTAAAATCAGTTTACTCAACTCGGTTTAAATTAGTCCTTAATGCAATAAGAGACAATGAAGACAAGGCTGAAGCAATGGGTATTCAGACAATGAAATATAAAATTATTGGATGGATGATCTCTGCATTTTTCTGTGGGTTAGCAGGAGGTATCATGGGTGGATTAGTTGGTTATATAGATTCTACGGATGTTGCTTTTGATGGAAGAGAAATGGGTGTGTTCATGGTTTTAATGGCAATACTCGGTGGTAAAGGAACATTATGGGGACCTGTTATTGGTGCAACTTTATTTCACTTATTTAAAGAAGGTTTTTGGACTTACTTCTTGGGCTGGCAGTATGTTGCATTAGGTGTTTTGATTGTTGTGATTGTAATTTATTTCCCTGAAGGATTAATGGGATGGCTTAGAGAAAAATATCCAGAGAGATTTGGAGAAGTGGTTGATGAAGCTGATCGTAAAGCACAGGTGGAACTAAAATGAGCATCTTAGAAGTAAATAATGTTAGTAAATCTTTTGGTGGTGTTAAAGCCAATGTTGATATTTCTATGTCAGTTGAAAAAGGAAAAATAGTTGGTTTAATCGGGCCAAATGGCTCTGGTAAAACAACATTATTTAACTCAATAGTTGGCACATATCCTATAGACAGTGGATCTATAAAATTTAATGACAAAGAAGTATCTGAGCTGCCAGTTCCTGTAATAGCAAAATTAGGTCTACTTAGAACATTTCAACAAACAAGAATTTATGGAAAATTAAATTGTATAGATAATATGTTAATTAGTCATAAAGGAAGTGACGAGAGTTTAATCAAGATATTCTCTAAAATTCCTCAAGATCTAACAGATAAAGCAGAAAATTTATTAAGTTTTGTTGGCTTGTATCAAAAAAGAAAATTGAGAGCAGGAGATTTGTCTTTTGGTCAACAAAAACTATTAGAGCTAGCAATGGCTTTAATGAATGAGCCGGAAATGCTTTTATTAGATGAGCCTACAGCTGGAATAAACCCAACTTTAATCAATGGAATTATAGATAGATTAATTAAAGTAAATCAAGACTTTGGCATTACACTCTTAGTTATCGAACACAATATGAAGGTGATAATGCAATTAGCCGAAGACATCTTCTGTCTAGCACATGGAAAAATGTTAGCTAATGGATCTCCAGATGAAATTAAAAATGATAAGCGTGTAATAGATGCTTATCTGGGAGCGCAATAATGTCAAATCAATATGAAGTATTAGGAAAAGCCCCAACTCCAGAAGATTTAAAAAAATTATCTCCAAATGAAATTCATTTAACAATCAAAAATTTAAATGCTGGTTATGGAAAAATGGAAATTCTTCATGATTTTGATTTAAATGTAAGTAAAGCTCAATCACTATGTTTGATTGGTCCAAATGGCGCAGGTAAATCAACTATACTTCATTCGATATATGGATTTACAAATATATTTTCAGGACAAATTGAAATTGATGGAAAAGAAATTACCA
>JAOHFB010000063.1 GCA_028097785.1 Candidatus Pelagibacter sp.
TAATTCTTTTTGTTCTTCACTTTTTCCAACCATACAGCACCAACAATAAATAAACCTAAAAATGTACCTTGCCAATAAGGATCAATACCAGCCATCAACAAGCTATTTCTTATTGTTTCCATCAATGCAGCTCCAATAAATGCTCCAAATGTTCCACCAACTCCACCCATTAAGTTTGCACCACCAATTACAGTTGCTGCAATTACTCTTAATTCATATGTGTATCCTAAAGCATTAGTAACTGAACCCATCCAACCAACAATCATCACAGCTGAAATAGCAGCAAATAGACCACTTATTATATAAACAGACATTTCAATCCATCTGGTGTTAATTCCAGATAATTCAGCTGCCTTTTTATTACTTCCAACAGCATAAACATGTTTTCCATAAGATGTGTATTTTAATACCAAACCCATTAAAATTGTTAACACGATTAATAACCAAGTGGCATTAGCTACACCAAAGATTGATCCTCCACCAATTTCATAAAACATTTCATCTTTAGGACCAAACTCATAAAACATTTTGTTATTTGATACCACCAAAGCTAGACTTCTAGCTATTGCCATCATTCCTAAAGTTACAACAAATGGAGAAAGCTTAAGATAAGCTATTAGATAACCATTAACAGCACCAATTAATGCTCCTGCTAACAGTGCAAGAAATATTGAGACCCAAACATACACCCCTTCAAAGTAAGATGCTTTTGAATACCACTCTGGTAAATACTGAGCATCTAAAAATAAACCACATATAACTCCTGTTACTCCCATAATTGATCCAACTGATAAATCAATACCAGCAGTAATTATTACAAATGTCATTCCTATTGCCATAATACCTATGAATGAAAAATTTCTCGTAATGTTGAATAAATTATCTTTACTTGAAAAAGCATCTTCAACAAAAAACATAACAAAACAGATTCCTAGTAAAGCAATTGAAACCCAAAACGATTGTTCTGATACCAGTTTTTGTAAAAATGTTTTTTCTGTTTTAGAAATCAATTCTTGATTAAATTTAGTCGAACTCATGCTCTATCAATTGCTCCTGTAATTAATCCTGTTGCCTCTTCAGTTGAAGAGTCTTTTATCATTTTTTCACAAACTTTTTCACCTCGTCTTAAAACTACTAATTTTTCACAAACTTCAAAAATATCTGGCATTCTGTGACTAATTAGTAATACAGATATACCTTGGTCTTTTAATCTTTTTATAAGATCAAGTACTTCTGCAACTTGTCTGACACTAATTGCGGCTGTTGGCTCATCCATTAAAACTAATTTTGGGTTTGTAAGTCTTGTTCTAGCTATAGCTACAGCTTGTCTTTGTCCTCCTGACATTTGCATAACCAAATCTTTTGGACGTGTTTCAGATTTAAGTTCTTCAAAAAGTTCAGCAGATTTTTTAAACATTGCTGGATAATCTAAATATTTAAATGGCCAAACACCTTTTTGAATTTCTCTTCCAAGAAAAACATTTGAAGCCGCAGTTAAGTGATTACAAAGAGCTAAATCTTGGTAAACAACTTCTATTCCTGATTTTCTAGCATCAATTGGTTTTTCAAAGTTTACCTCATTATTATCAAACATAATATTGCCAGATGAGGGTTTAAAATTGCCGGCAATAATCTTTAATAAAGTTGATTTCCCTGCTCCATTATCTCCCATTAAACCAACAGTTTCTGACTCGTTTATATCAAAACTTACTCCTGTGAGTGCCTGGATTGCTCCAAAATTCATTTCAATGTTTTTTAGAGACAAAATACTCATATTAAAATTTAATATTTACAACTTTACCTTTTTTGTATGCTTCATAAGCTGCATTAGCAATTATGAGTGCATTTTTTCCATCTTCAAAAGTAACTTTTGGTTTAGTTTTTTTGGTAACACATTTTACAAATTCATTGAATTGATCTTTGTATGCTTGTTCATATCTTTCTATAAAGAAAAAATGCACTGGATCTTTTACCGAGGTTGACTTACTTGTATATCTCTCCACTGATGTGGTAGTTTGATTATTTGAAATAATCATTCCTTTGCTTCCAAAAACTTCAACTCTTTGATCGTATCCATAAACAGCTCTTCTAGAATTGTTTATATGTATCAAAACTCCTTTTTTTGATTTTAAAATAAACATCGCTGTGTCATGATCTTTTTGCTTTTTTGCATTTTTATCAAATAATGCTTCACCAAATGCTGAAATTTGCACTACAGGATCGTTACCCAATATAAATCTAGCTAAATCAAAATCATGAATAGTTGTATCTCTAAAAAAACCACCTGCTGCTTTTAAATAATCTATACCAGGAGGTTCTGGGTCACGACTAGTAATTACAATCATTTCTAGTTCACCAATTTCTTTTTTTACTCTTGCTTGTTGAGCTTTTGCATGACTAGAGTCAAACCTTCTATTAAATCCGATTTGAATTGGAACTTTAGTATTTTTAATTCGATTTAAACATTCATTTACTTTTTTAATATCTAAATCAATTGGCTTTTCACAAAAAATTGCTTTTCCTGCTTTAGCTGCCATTGTTATAAATTTGGTATGTGTTGGTGTAGCTGAAGCAATTAAAACAGCATCAATTTCTTTTGAATTTATTGCTTCTTCTGGCTTACTTGCTATTTTACATTTTGTAAATCTTGCTACGTCATTTGCAAATTTTTTATTTACATCATAAACATATTTTAATTTTGCATTTGGATGAGCTGAAATTATTTTTGCGTGCATTTTTCCAATTCTACCTGCACCCATGAGAGAAAAGTTAATCATAAGAATATA
>JAOHFB010000064.1 GCA_028097785.1 Candidatus Pelagibacter sp.
AACTCTAAATCAGTTTTTTGATGATATTATAGTATGTTTTGATGGTGATGAAAGTGGCTATAAAGCTGCCCTAAGAGCTGCTGAGAACTCCATCAGAGAATTAAGACCTGAAAAACAAATATCATTTTTATTTTTACCAGATAAAGATGATCCTGATAGTTATGTGAATAAACATGGCAAAAATTATTTCGTTGATTTTACAAAACAAAGTAAACTATCTATTCATCAATTTATTTTTTAGTCATTTTTTGAGCTTAATCACGATTTACTTTAAGTTATTATGTATTATATAATTAATATTCAAATGAAAAAATTGTTAAAGTTGTCCTTAATAGCAATAATGTTATCTACATCTGCATTTGCAGCATCGGATGGAGATAACAAAATTTCAAAAAAAAAAAATCAAACTGAAATTGGAACTAAAGACTGTTTTGAGCCTTTAAATAGAGCAACATTTGCTTTTAACCAAGGTCTTGATAAAATAATTTTCAAACCAGTGGCAAAAGCATATAGGGTACTGCCTTCCCCTTTAAGAAACGGAACAAGTAATGCTCTAGATAATTTATCAACGCTAGCAACTGTCCCTAATAATATTCTGCAAGGAGAATTAAAAAAAGCAGGAATTAATACCGGTCGTTTTGTGATTAACACAACAGTTGGGGTTGTTGGAATATTTGATGTAGCAGATATGATGGGGTTTCCGGAATATGAAAAAGAGGATTATGGACAAACACTTGGCACTTTAGGATTTGGGCCTGGCTGTTACTTAGTATTACCTGTGATTGGACCATCTACTGTTAGAGACACCATAGGCTCTCTTGCTAATGTTGTCGGTGGAGACCCTTGGTATAATATGACTGTTGCTAATAATACTCAACATTTTTCTGAGTTTGATTATTGGAGCACAAGAGCAGCTGCTGGAATAGACTTTAGAGCAAAGAATATTGATTCATTTGAAAATTTAGAAAAAAACTCTATGGATTTTTATGCTTCTATAAGAAGTTTATATTTACAGGATAGGCAAATGAAGATATCAAATTCCAATACAATCATAGACACAATGGATGATAGTAATTGGGAAGAAATAGAAACTAAATAATTTTGCCTAAACTTAATTAAATGAAAAAAATTTTTACTTTTTTTTTATTTTCAATAATTTTTATCTCAAATACTAATATTTCTCATTCAATAGAACCTGATGTCTTTATTCAATCAACAGTTAATAGAGCTGCAAATACATTAAGTGGAGACCTTTCCAAAGATGAAAGGATTGAGAAATTAAAAAAAATAGCAATAGATACAGTGGATATTAATGGAATAGGCTTATATTCTTTAGGCTCTCACAGAAAAAATTTGAATAAAAATCAATTGTCAGATTATAAAACTGTATTTAAAGAATACTTTTTAAAAAGTTTTTCAAGCAGACTTGCTGAATATTCTAATCCAGAAATTGAAGTTATTTCAAAAAATGTAATTAATGAAAACTATACAATAGTATTAAGTAGGCTTGTTGGAACGGAAAGTAGACCTGAAGTTAAGATTGAATGGAGAGTTTATACAAAAAACCCTGATAATTTATTAATAAGAGATTTAATTATTGAAGGATTAAGCTTGGCCAGAACTCAAAAAGAAGAGTTTAATTCTATTATCAATTCTAATGATGGGGATATTGAAACTCTTTTTAAAAGTTTAACTGACTTTTCTTCTAAATAATTTTATTGAATTTGGTGGGCCCGCCAGGACTCGAACCTGGGACCAATACATTATGAGTGTACTGCTCTAACCAACTGAGCTACAGGCCCAAACTTACAGTTAACTATATCATTTTATTGAAGTTATCAATTATAGATAATATTTAAATGGTGGGCCGTGTTGGTTACGCTCCAACTACCCCTGCAATGTCAATGCAGTACTCTACTATTGAGCTAACGGCCCAGTAAGATTAACTTTCTAAGAAACTTTTTAATTGTTTAGATCGGCTAGGGTGTTTTAATTTTCTAAGAGCTTTTGCCTCAATTTGTCTAATTCTTTCTCTGGTCACAGAAAACTGAAGACCAACTTCTTCTAAAGTGTGATCGGTATTCATTCCAACACCAAATCTCATTCTCAAAACTCTTTCCTCTCTTGGAGTTAAAGTGGATAAAATTTTAGTTGTTGCTTCTCCAAGATTGGATTTAATAGCTTGTTCAAGAGGTGCCAATGCTTTTGTATCCTCAATGAAATCTCCTAAGCTACTGTCTTCCTCATCACCAACTGGTTTTTCCAATGAAACAGGCTCTTTAGAAATTTTTAAAACTTTTCTCACTTTATCAAGTGGCATTCTAAGTTTTTGAGCTAACTCTTCTGGTGTCGCCTCTCTACCAAACTCACTTAAAATTAATCTTTGAGTTCTTACAATTTTATTAATTGTTTCAATCATGTGAACTGGAATTCTTATAGTTCTAGCTTGGTCTGCAATTGATCTTGTGATCGCTTGTCTAATCCACCAAGTAGCATATGTTGAAAATTTATATCCTCTTCTATACTCAAATTTATCAACAGCTTTCATCAAACCGATATTACCTTCTTGAATTAAATCTAGAAACTGAAGACCTCTATTTGTATATTTTTTAGCAATTGATATTACTAATCTTAAATTAGCTTCAACCATTTCTTTTTTGGCGATTCTAGATTCTTTTTCACCTTTTTGAACTCTGCTAACTAATTTTTTAAAGTCTGTTACAGATATTCCTAATTTATGACTAATCTCAATTAATCTTTCTCTAATATTTTTAAACTCT
>JAOHFB010000065.1 GCA_028097785.1 Candidatus Pelagibacter sp.
AAAAAAATTCTTTATGAGTGTTGAACTCTATAGAAATATAATTGATAATTATCTAAAATTAGTTACAAAAAATAAATGAAAAAAATTAATTTATGTATATCTGGCTGTATGGGCAGAATGGGTCAGCAACTAATAAAATCTTCCAAAAAAAATAAAAAAATTAAATTAGTTGCACTTACCGAAAATAGGTCGGTAAATAAAAGATTTAATGGTATTAAACCAGAGTTTAATTCTGAAAAAGTATTTAAAAAAGCAGATGTAATTATTGATTTTACTGTTCCTGATTGCACTCTAGAAATATTAAAAATAGCATCTAAATTAAAAAAAAAAGTTGTTATTGGAACAACTGGATTTAATAGAAATGAAGAAAACCTAATTAAAAAATTTTCAAAAAAAATACCTATTTTAAAAGCTGGAAACATGAGCTTAGGTGTAAATTTGTTAATGTATTTGACTGAGATTGCATCAAAATCATTAGATGATGAATATATAAGCAAAATATTTGAGATACATCATAAACACAAAAAAGACTATCCATCGGGTACAGCACTTATGCTGGGGCAAGGGATTGCTGATGGAAAAAATAAAAGTTTATACAATCTAATAGGTAAAAAATTTCTAAACAAAAAAACTTTTCCTTATGGAAAAAAAATTAATTTTAATTCAATAAGAAAAGGTGAAATTATTGGAGAACATGAAGTAAAATTTTCAAATGGTAAAGAAATAATAACATTGAACCATGAAGCTTTTGATAGAACATTATATTCTGATGGTGCATTAACTGCTGCCAAATGGTTGATGGGGAAAAAACCTGGCTTATATTCAATGAGAGATTTGCTTAACTTTTCATAATGAATGAAAAACAAAAAGCAAAAATAATCATTAACACCCTAAATAGAATTTATCCAAAAGCACTAGCCCCCCTTAGAAGTAAAAATACATTTACTCTGTTAATTTCTGTGCTGCTTTCTGCACAATGTACAGACGTAAATGTTAACAATGTAACAAAAGATATATATCCAAAATACTATAAGCCAGAACACTTTGTAAAATTAGGAAGAAAAAAAATTGAAAAATTAATAAAAAAAATTGGTATTTTTAGAATTAAAGCTAAAAGTATTTATTTAATGTCAAAGCAAGTCTTGGAAAAACACAAAGGTAAAGTACCAAAAACTTTTGAAGAACTTGAAAAACTGCCTGGCGTAGGCCACAAAACAGCAAGTGTGGTAATGTCCCAAGGTTTTGGCTATCCAGCATTTGCAGTTGATACTCATATTCACAGACTCGCACAAAGATGGGGTTTAACAAATGGAAAAAATGTAGTTCAAACTGAAAAAGATTTAAAAAGAATATTTCCTAAAAAAAACTGGTCTAAACTTCATTTACAAATAATTTTTTATGGAAGAGAATATTGTAAGGCAAGAGGTTGTTATGGTTTAGAATGTAAAATATGTACTACTTGCTATCCAAATAGAAAAAAACCTGTTATTACCCAAAAGGCATAATATGAAAATTTTAGGTATAGGAAATGCAATAGTAGATGTCATTTGTAAAGTAGATGACAGTTTTATTGACCAGAATAATCTTACAAAAAGTACAATGAAACTATTTTTTGATGAAAACGAATTCAAAAAATTATTAACAGATCTCAAAATTGAAAAAACTGTTTCTGGAGGTTCTGTAGCAAACTCTATTGTTGGCATATCTCAACTTGGTGATAAAGCAAGTTTTATAGGAAAAATTTCAGATGATGAGTTTGGTATTAATTATGAAGAAGGATTAAAAAGAGAAAATGTAGAATACTTATATTCAAAAAAAAAAGAAGAATTACCGACAGGGACTTGTTTAATATTAGTTACACCAGACTCTGAAAGGACAATGTGCACTTTCTTGGGTACAGCAGGAAGAATTAATGAAGATGATATAAGTTTGAATGCGGTTAAAAAAAGTGAAATAATATTTTTAGAGGGCTACTTATGGGATGAAGGAGAGCCCAAAAAAGCATTTGATAAAGCTATTAATAATGCAAAGAGAGTAGCTATGTCGCTCTCTGATCAATTTTGTGTAGATAGACATAAGCCTCATTTTTTAAATTTAATTAAAAATAAACTGGATATAACTTTTGCAAATGAGCAAGAGATGACATCATTAATAAATGCAAAAAATTTTAATGAAGTTATAAACTTTTCAAAAAAAATTAATAAACTAGTAGTTGTTACCAGAGGTGAAAAAGGTGCGGTCGCTATTAATGGGGAAGAAATTTTTGAAAGTGACATACAACAGAATCTAAAAATTGTTGATCTTACAGGAGCAGGTGATCTCTTCGCTGCTGGGTTTTTACATGGGTATATAAATAAATTTTCTACAAAAGAGTGTCTCGAAAAAGGCACCGAAATGTCATCCAGAGTAATACAGCAGATTGGCGCAAGACTTAAAGTTTAACTTTTTTTCTTTTAAAACTTCCCTTTCCCTTTTTTGACTTGATTATTTTTGGCTTATATTTTTTTGTAAACAGATCTTTAATTATTAGGTTTTTCTTATTTAATTTGATAGCCATTTTTTTTACTAATGATAAATTTATTATCATTAAAAGTATTCAAAATTTTTTTTCTTAATCGATAAATATGAGTCTCAACTGTGTGAGACTCTATATCAGATTGATAACTCCAAACCTTTTCTTGTAATTCATCAATATTAACTGGATTGTTTGATTTTGATAAATAATGGATGGT
>JAOHFB010000066.1 GCA_028097785.1 Candidatus Pelagibacter sp.
CAATAATTCTTACCTCAGAACCACTGCTTGGTACAAAAAGTAAGAAAGTAAATGAATTATCACCATTAATTATTTCTTCTTCCTCATTAATAATTATTTGGTCAATTTTACCGTCTTGAATTGCACCGGTAATTGATACAGTTCCTTCTGCATCGATAAGAATTAATTTATCTTCTTCTGCCCAACTAGGTTGATTTATCTCAATTAATTTTGGGCCAACTTTTACAACTTTATCTTCACCAGCTTTTTTAATTACAAATTTTTGTTGTATATACCCATCTGCACAACTGGCATCTTTTTTAATTTTAACGTAATACCAGCTTTTATTTTCTTGAGATGGAGAAATAAATAACATTTCTTGACCTTTTTTAACGTTACTTACAACTTTAGATTTACTGTTAGGTTTCTGATAAACTTTAGCATTTGCAGATGCTTTATGGTTAAATGGTATATCGCCACAATCTGCTAAACCACCAATCTCCTCTTCTAAATCCTTGATTTCAGATTCTTTAGCTTCAATTTCAGACTCTCTAGCTTCAAGTTCTTTTTTCTTTTTTTCTATTTCTAAGATTGCACAATCTTGTTGTAATTTACTTAACCTATGTTGAAAGTTCCAAAATTTATCTGTGTTACGTTGTGCTGAAGTTCTTTCTTCCTCAGGAATACAGACTATTGGTTTATGATTTTTTGCTTTATGAGCAAAAGCCTCCTTATTTTCAAAAATTGAAAAAAATGAAAATACAATTGTAAAAAACAAAACTGAGTTAATTAATTTTTTCATCTTAATTATTATATAATAAATCTTTTATATGGTCAGCTGAAACTGCAATATTTTCTGCTGCAGTATCTGAGATTAATGTGTTTAAACCTATAATATTTCCATCAGCATCAAACAATGGTCCTCCTGAACTTCCTTGATGGATTTTTGCACCATGAACAATAAACTTTGTGTCTTTATCAAATCCCTCTAAAATATCAGGAAAATTTCTTTCCATCGCTTCTGCTGTACCTAGCCATTGAATATCTCCTGTTGAAGTATGTCCTATAAGTCCTCCTGGAGAACCCATTGCTCTTACAAAATTTCCTTTTTTGAGAGACTCAAATGATGAAAATTTTTTTATTGGTTTCATGGCAACTTTAAATAATTCTTTTGGATCATGCTTGATTATACATATATCTTTTTTTTCATTTTTTTTAATAAGTTTAGCTTCAGCCCAATCTTTACCATTAAGTAATTGTATCCACAAAAGCTGATCAATTTTATCATTATTAAAATTCCATTTTAAATCTTTTTTTGCATACTCTAAAACTTTTGAGTCTGCTTCAGCCATTGCTACATGACAATTAGTTGCAATTTCTTTACTACTGATAATTACGCCAGAACCACTTCCAAAAGGTATCTCTTGTTTTTTGGTAAAATTAGTTAAAACCATTTCAATATAAACAACAGATTGCTCTAATTTTTCAATATTACTTTCAGGTTTTTTTGCTATTTGATCGTCAAATAATGTTCCACCTAACGCTTTATTAATAAATTTTTCTAAACATTTATTATAAGCTTCAAGACCATATTTCCTTGATCTATTACAATTCCATTTAACAGACTCAATTTGATCTTTTGTAAGCTCACTAAAATCAGCATACTCATTTCCATCACTTACAAAATTTGCTCTTACTTCTTGATTACAAGCTTCTTTATTTGAAGCATCTTCACATTGAATTTTGATAGCATCTCTATGTCCTTTTGTTAACTTACTTGCAACACCATCATTATCTCCACAGGAGATTAGAAAGAAGGGGAGTAAAAAAACTAAATATTTATTAATTGTAACAAATTTCTTCATATTCCTTTATTTTAAAGATTAATGTTAGCATTAATATATAGACTCAGCGAGGTAAATTATTTTACATTACTTTTTTAAGAAAAATAATAATGCAGTCTAATATTTTAAAAATTCTATTAATTTTAATGATTTCTACTTTTTCAATAGTAGAAGCTAAAGATAATTGTGCACCTGAGTTTAATTTAGCAAAGCCAATTTCAATAATTCAACAGGAAAATAAGGATAGTACTGACAAATCTGTTTTTATTTATTTTGACCAAAGCTTGAGTATGCAGGGCTATACTAAAAATCAACCTGGACATAATAATCTATATGTAAATGTTATAGATGATTTGCAACAAATTGCTGAAAACGTTGGTTCTAAAACTTATTATCATAGTTTTGGTAAATCTATTGTACCCATTAAAGAAAATAAAATTTCACAAGTAATAAAACCATCGTTTTATGAGTGCACAGGTTCAGCAGCGGATTGTAATAATCAAGAGTCTAAAATTCACCTACCTTTTAAAATGGCAAAAGCTAATCCAGATGGCACATACATAATTGTTACTGATCTATTTTTATCAAGTAAACAATTAGTTGGAGGAACTTTAAGTCAATTAACCAAACCTTTAAAATCAATTTTAAAAAAAGGAAAATCAGTTGGGATAATAGGAGTAATGAGTTCGTTTAATGGAACTATTTACGATATACCTACTAATGAAGGTGGCACTGTATCTTACACTGAAGCGCAAAAAAGACCTTTTTATATAATTGTGATAGGTGATCAAAAAGAGATAAAT
>JAOHFB010000067.1 GCA_028097785.1 Candidatus Pelagibacter sp.
AAAACGAAAAAAACCAATCGATTTTAAAATTATAAAAGAAGCCCTAGGAGAATAATTGAATAAATATAGATCACATAATTGTAATGAATTAAGAAAAGATGATTTAGATAAAAATATTTCAATCTCTGGGTGGATTAATAAAAAAAGAGATCATGGGAACCTTTTATTTATTGACCTACGAGATAACTACGGAATTACCCAATGTATTATAGATAAAGAAAATAAAAATTTTTCAGATTTAGAAAAAACTCAACTTGAAACTGTCATAAAAGTTAGTGGAAAAGTTGTTAGTCGTTCTGATGAGACGATTAATAAAGAGATCGAATCTGGTGAAATTGAAGTTGTTATAAATGAATTTGAAATATTAGGGACTTGCAAAGAATTACCAATGCCAGTTTTTAGCGATCAAGAATATGCTGAAGAAATAAGATTAAAATATAGATTTTTAGATTTAAGAAGAAAAAAAATTCATGAAAATATAATTTTAAGATCAAAAGTGATTTCATATATCAGAAATGAAATGACTAAACTTGGTTTTTTAGAATTTCAAACGCCAATTTTAACCTCTTCAAGTCCAGAAGGTGCAAGAGATTTTTTGGTTCCAAGCAGACTAAACCCTGGAAAATTTTATGCATTACCACAAGCACCTCAACAATTTAAACAATTAATAATGGTCTCTGGTTTTGATAAATATTTTCAAATTGCTCCTTGTTTTAGAGACGAAGATGCTAGAGCCGATAGAAGTCCAGGAGAATTTTATCAATTAGATTTAGAAATGTCTTTTGTGGAACAAGAGGATGTTTTTAATGTTGTTGAAACTTTAATGGTTAATACTTTTAAGAAATTCTCAAATAAAAAACTATTGTACGATAAATTTCCAAAAATTTCATATGCTGATGCAATGTTAAATTATGGAAGCGACAAGCCTGATTTAAGAAACCCATTGCTTATAAATGATATTACGGAAATATTTACAAGAGAAGATGTATCGTTTGAGATATTTAAAAAACTTGTAAAATCTGGTTCAAAAGTCAGATGTATTTCAACTAAAAATACAAAAGATAAACCTAGAAGCTTTTTTGACAATATTGATAAATGGGCAAAAGAACAGGGTGCTTCTGGATTAGCATATTTTACTTTTGAAAAAGAAGACCAACTTTCAGCTAAAGGACCGATTGGAAAGTTTTTTTCACATGAAGCTTTAGAGGAAATTATGAAACAAACTAACTCAGAAGTAGGTGATAGTATTTTCATGGCATGTGGAAAGCAAAATGATCTAGAAAAAATTACCTCACTCGCTAGAGATAAAATAGCAAAAGATTTAGATTTAATTGATGACGATTTTTTTGCATTTTGTTGGATTGTTGATTATCCAATGTTTGAGAAAGATGAAGCAACCAATAAAATTGAATTTAGTCACAATCCATTTTCTATGCCGCAGGGAAATTTAACTGAAGAAAATTTTGAAAAACCTTTAGATATATTGGCTTATCAATACGATATTGTATGTAATGGTATTGAACTTTCCTCTGGTGCGATAAGAAACCACAAACCAGAACTTATGTACAAACTTTTTTCAATAGCAGGCTATGACAAGAAACAAGTAGATGAAAAATTTAGTGGTATGATCAATGCATTGAGTTATGGGGCCCCACCTCATGGAGGAATAGCCCCTGGTATTGATAGAATAGTAATGTTGCTAGCGAATGAAAAAAATATTAGAGAAGTAACAATGTTCCCAATGAATCAAAATGCACAAGACTTAATGATGAAAGCCCCATCTGACGTGAGCGAAGACCAATTAAAAGAGCTTGGTATTGCTATAAAAAATAAGAAATAAAATTATTTTTTACCTTTTAAACTTATTTTAACATCTGAAAGATCTACTAAATTTTTCTTATAATTATTTCTTACAAAACCTTTGCTGGTTATATCTTTTACAATTTTTAACAATTGGTTTTGGTCTTCAGATTGATTTTCTTCATTTGTAGCTGTCTCGCTACCACCAATTGAAGGTGTATGAGCTAGATCTTCTCTATTTTGATATGATATTGCTAATTCTCTAAAAATATAATCTAGTATTGAACTTGCACTTAGTATTCTGTCATTACCATGCACTTTTCCAGATGGTTCAAACTTTGTGCCAACAAATGCACTTATGAATTCATCAAGTGGCACACCATATTGAAGTCCTAATGAGACGGCTATCGCAAAATTATTCATTAGAGCTTTTACTAACTCTCCTTCTTTGCTTGTATCAATAAAAATTTCTCCTATTTTGCCATCCTCGTACTCACCAGTATGTAAGTAAACTTTATGATCTCCAATAGTAGCTTTTTGGATGTAACCTTTTCTCCTATCGGGCATTCCAAATCTTTTACCACCTCTTTCAGATGATTTATTAAAGTTTGCAATAATATTTTCTTTATTTTCTGTACTAGCTTGGTTTACTTCAGCTACGACTTCTACCTTTTTACTTTCAATGACTTTATTATTATTTGGATCAAGACTTTTTGTTTTACGATTATCAAGTTTTACGTCTAGTACCTCGAATTTTCCATCATCTCTTTTTTCAAGATTTTTTAACTCTGTTTCATTTATATCATCCAAGTAATGATT
>JAOHFB010000068.1 GCA_028097785.1 Candidatus Pelagibacter sp.
CCGTCTTCTTCACCTAAAACCAATCGGCCAAGGAATTCTCCTGAAATTTCTTTATTAGTCTGTTTGATTAAAACGGTGACATGAACCCCTCTTCTAAGGCAACCAAAAGGTTCGAATGTTTCATTTAAATTGGTGATTATCTTATTGTTCGCCCATTGCTTGCCAAGCTCAACTTCATTAGCTCCAAACAACATTTGAGTAGAAAAATCTCTAGTAAAACCACCATAATCTTTCATATTTGATGATTTAACCAAGTTATCCCAGATAGGTTTAGCTATTTCATAAACCTCATCGTCTGTCTTTGACAATATATCCATTCTGTTAATCTAATATCTTAATTAAGAAGCTTTTTTCTTCTCGTTCTCATCCACGATATGGTAGACAGGAACCTTCTCCATACTAAACTTACCAGTTTTAGGATCACGTCTTGAAACAGTTAGACAATGCCAGTTGTCATCATCAAGTTTCATATGATCACCTCTGTAATAATAGCCCGGCCATCTAGTTTCTTCTCTAAACATAGTGTGTTCAGTTACACACTGAGAAGTTAAAGCTCTATGTTTTAGCTCCCAAGCTCTCATAAGTTGGTGGTAATCTTCAGCTCCAACATTTTCTAGATCCTCTTCTAACCAAGCTAAAAGCTCTAATCCTCTTTTAAGCATATTAGCATTAGTCATGTAATTTGTTGCAATTCCACCTACATACTCATCCATAATTCTTTGTAGACGTTGTAAACCTTGAATTGGTGAAATATAGCTTGGAGATACTGTTCCTCCAGTTATTTCATTTTGAGCAACAGTGTAAGTTTCAAGTGGTTTGTAGACTTTAACTTTAAAGTCTTCACATTGTTTGTCAGATACTTTTAAACCTTCAGCCTTTTTGTCTTCAATATATTTAACAGCTGCTTTTGCTGCCAATCTACCCTCAGTGAAAGAACCTGATGAAAATTTATGAGCACTTCCACCTACTGTATCACCTGCTCCAAACAATCCATCAATTGTAAGCATTCTGTTATATCCCCAGAAATATTCTGGTGGAGATAAGTCTTCTGGACCGCTAACCCAAGCTCCAGAACATGTTGCATGAGAACCCATAACATATGGTTCTGATGTAGTTAATTCTGGATTTGTATATTTTGGATCAATATTTTGAGATGCCCAAACAACTGCTTGACCAACTGTCATACCTAAGAAATTTTCCCAACCCACAGTTTCTAAATGAGGGTCTTGGAAAGCTTCAGTAGTAACCATATGAATTGGTCCGCCACCTGCCATAGTTTCTTGAATAAATGCGTGATTTCTTAAACAAGTTGGTGTTGGATGATGATCAATATATTCACCTACTAACTCTTTAGTTTGGTCGTACCATTTTTTCTCATAGTTTTCACCATTAGCATTTTGAGTATAAGTTTTTAAGTGTAAGAAATATGCACCAACTGGTCCATATCCATCTTTAAATCTACATAACACAATTCTATTCTCCATTTGTGTCATCTTAGCTCCAGCTGCAATCGGTAATGCATAAGCTGAACCATTACTCCAAGGTGCATACCAAGTTCTACCCATTCCTTCACCAACAGCTCTTGGTTTGAATATGTGAGAAGCTCCACCAGCTGCAACTATTACAGCTTTAGCTCTAAACACATGGAAATCACCAGTTCTCATATTAAACCCAACAGCACCACCTACTCTGTTTTCTTGAGCTTCATCCATTAAAAGATGAGTAATCATAATTCTGTTATAAATTTTATCAGCTGACTTTTTTGCAGCCTCTGCAACGATTGGCTTATAACTCTCACCATGAATCATAATTTGCCACTTACCTTCTCTAAGGTATCTACCAGTTTCTTCATTTTTCATCATTGGTAGACCCCATTCATCAAACATATGAACTGTTGAGTCTACGTGACGAGCCATATCGTAACCTAAATCTTCTCTAACCATTCCCATTAAATCATTTCTTGCATATCTAACGTGATCCTCAGGTTGGTTTTCACCCCACTGCATTCCCATGTAACAGTTGATTGCATAAAGACCTTGAGCAACTGCACCACTTCTATCAATGTTTGCTTTTTCAACACAAATAATTTTCATGTCTCTACCCCAGTGTCTAGCTTCAAAAGTAGCACCAGTTCCAGCCATACCACCACCAACAACTAGAACATCGCAATCTTCGTAATGTGTTTTATGCTTAGCCATTAGTAGTAAACTCCTTTTTTAAACGATTCTTTTGGAACAACTGGCAATTCACCATCAATATTAAGTCCTTCCGGCTCAGTGTATAATCTTTGAGAATTAATTTCACCTTGGTTAGGTTTATCTCCGTCAGCAAGTTTTGGAATAAATTTTCCCCATGGTTTTGTTGTAATTGGAGATACAAAGTCTTTTGTAGTTCCATTTCTAAATTTAATTTTCCAAGAAATAGTTCCTTTTTCTTCTTCACGTCTCACTCTAACGCTATGTCCCATAGGAGCAAAATCAGCATAACCTCTTACATCAATAGCATGATTTGGACATGCTTTAACACATGA
>JAOHFB010000069.1 GCA_028097785.1 Candidatus Pelagibacter sp.
GTAATGGAATATCTAAAATTACAAACTTTCTATTTTTATGCTTTTTTAAAAAATCATTCATTTTTTTTCTTATTTCTGTATGAACGATTTTAATTATTTTTTTTAAATTATTTTTATTTGCTAAAATTGCATTTGAAACTTCTTTCTTTTCTATTGGGAATGATTGAATATATTTTGGTAAGCTCTTTTTTAATTTAATGAAAATTTTTTTATCTTGTTGATATAATTGTGCCACTTCATAATCTGCATTAAAAACTGGATAACCAAAATTTTGTGCTACATAACTCTTTCCAGAGCCTATATTTCCTATAATTCCAATTCTGATCATCAATCTAAAAGTTTAATAACCTCTTTATTAACATCAGGTTCTATTCCGTGCCAAATTTTAAATGCAGAAAGAGCCTGATAAATAAACATTAATTTACCATTTAAAGTTTTATTGCCAAGTTCTTTACCAATTTTTAAAAAGTTAGTTTCTTTAGGGTTATAAATAACATCGTAAAAAAATCTATTTCCTGACATTAATGAAAAGTCAAGTTTTATTACATCCTCTTTTTTCAAGCCTATGCTTGTAGCATTAATTATCATGTCAGCGTTAGGAACTTCGCCCCATTCTATTAATTCTATATTTTTAAAACGTTCTTTTAAATTTTCTGCTTTTTCTTTGGTTCTATTGCTTATTTTAATTTTAGAGACTTTCATTTTGTTTAAAGCAAAAATTATTGACGGAACAACTCCTCCAGCACCCAATATTAAAACTTCTTTGTTAAAAACATCATAATTAAATTTTTTAATACTAGTTTCAAAGCCTACTATATCTGTATTGTGTCCTACAACTCTATTATTTTTTAAATAAAGCGTATTAACTGATTGTGTGTGCTCAGCTTCGATGCTTAATTCATCTAAAAAAGGTATAATAGCTTTTTTGTATGGTACAGTAACATTAATACCATCAATTTTTCTTTTTTTTAATTGTTCAATAAGAAGCCTTAATTCACTTTCATCTAATTTTTGTTTTTCATAAATTGCATCAATACCATTACTTTTAATCCAGTAATTGTGTAATGTGGGGGACAATGAATGCTCAATTGGATTTCCAATAACTAAAAATCTTTTCATTAGTAATTTTTTAAATATTCCTTAATTTTAAAAACAGGTAGCCCCATAATTGTGTCTTCATCTCCATTAATATTTAAAAACAAATTTCTTCCTTCACCTTCAATTTGGTAGACATTGTAGGCATATAAAGTTTCATCAGGTATTTTTGATAAATAAGCTTTTAAATCCTGTTCTGAAAGTTTTTTCATTGTTAATTCTGCCTTATCTGTATAATTCCATATCATTGAGCCATTTCTTGAAATACAAACTGAGCTTATCAAATTATGCTTATTACCGTTGAGTTTTTTCAGAATCTCCAAGGCCTCTTCTCTACTCTCAGGTTTGGATATTAGCTCGCCACTTAAGTCTATTACGCTATCTGCTCCTAAAACTAATCTATCTCGTTCATTTAAGCTTACTTTATTAGATTTAAGTTCTGCTAAATTTTTTGAAATTATTTCTGGTGAAGCTAGCTCTCTAATAAGAGTTTGTTTAACAACATCCTCGTCTACATTTGAGGGTTTTACTTCACATAATATTTCGTGTTTATCTAATATTTCCTTTCTAACTTTGCTTTTTGAGGCAAGAATAATTTTATTTAACATTGTTCAAGTAAATTTCGTGTATTTTAATTATTGATGCTGCAGTTTCTTCAACGGATTTACGTGTGACATCAATTGATGGCCATCTATATTTTCGAAAAGTTTTTTTTGCTTCCTCAATTTCTTTTTTAATATTTTCTATACTTGTATATTTTGTATTTTCGGTTTCTTTTAGAGAATTCATTCTGTTTTTTCTTAAATCAACCAATCGCTCTGGCTCCGTGTTTAAACCTACAACACAGGTAACTTGTGGATTTTCTCTTAATTTTTTTGGTAAAGAATTTTCATTAACCAAAGGTATGTTTGAAGTTTTATAACCTTTGTTCGCAAGATAAATTGATGTTGGTGTTTTGCTTGTTCTGCTAACACCAACCAGAATAATATCTGATTTTTCTATATCGTTTAACAAATTTCCATCATCATGATTCATGGTAAATTGGATGGCTTCTATTCTATCGTAGTATTCCTCGTTAAGTACATGTTGTCCACTTGGCTCATGAGATGCTTTTTGATTAAGTATTTTGGAGAAATTTAAAATCAAATTTCCTAAAACACCAAAACATGGTATTTTTTTCTTATCACTTACGTTAGCTAAATATTTGGCCAAATTATTATCTACAATTGTGTAAAGAATTACTGAATTTTCATTTTTTTTTGCATCATCTAAAATTTTAAGAATTTGATTTTCGGTTCTGGTGAACGAGTAAGAATGAACTTTATATTCTATATTTTTAAATTGAGCTTTTAATGCTAAAAATATTCTATCTAATGTCTCTCCTGTAGAATCAGATATAAGATATATTTGATATGTAT
>JAOHFB010000007.1 GCA_028097785.1 Candidatus Pelagibacter sp.
CTTGTATCTCGATATAGTTATTTCTATAATTTTGACTTAACAATTTAGGAGCAATGATATTATTTTTGATTAAGATTTTATTAATTGAGTCATAAATTAATAAATTTTTAATTTTTTCTATATTAGCAAATACGATAATTGAATTCTTTTTAGTATTTCTATAAAATTTTCTAATAGATGCATCACCTTTAATTTTCTTAAAATCTTTTGAAAATTTCATATTAGAAGGTTAATCTAAACCAACAATTTTAACAGATCTATTATTTAATTCATTTTCGTAGTTAAATATTAAATCTATAGTCTTGTTTAATTTTTCTTTATTAATTAATTGAGGCCACTCTATCAGAGTTATTGTGTTTTTTTTATTTTCAAATATGTCCAAATTTTTTAGTTCAGATTTGTCTTTTAATCTAAACAAATCATAATGTTTAATACTAAGATCATCTATATCATACTCATTGAGTAAATTAAATGTTGGACTTGTTACCTCACTAGTCTGTAAATTTTTTTTTATTTGAAATTGATTTATCAAATATTTTACAAAGGTAGTTTTGCCCACACCCATTTCTCCATATAAAAAAATTATTTCTCCACCATTTAGATAATTTGATAGCTCTTTGGCTAATTCTTTAGTCGTCTCTTCTGAAGATATATCTATTATGCTATTTTTAATAGCGATAGGCATCTGGTTTGAATGGACCTTCAGTCCCAACACTTATGTAATCTGCTTGTTCTTTGGATAATTTAGTAAGTTTAGCACCTACTTTTTTTAAATGAAGAGTAGCTACTTTTTCATCTAAATGTTTAGGAAGCACATAAACTTTATTTTCATAGTTTTTATAATTATTCCAAAGTTCAATCTGGGCTATTACTTGGTTTGTAAATGAGGCACTCATTACAAAACTTGGATGTCCAGTTGCACAACCTAAATTAACTAGTCTACCCTCTGCCAATAGAATAATTCTTTTTTTACTTGGCAATTCAATTTCGTGAACTTGTGGTTTAACTTCACTCCATTTGTAATTTTTTAAAGCTTCAACTTGAATTTCATTATCAAAGTGACCAATATTACATAGAATTGCTCTATCTTTCATATCTCTCATATGATCAGCAGTAACAATATCTTTGTTTCCTGTTGCTGTTACAACGATATCTGCTCTACTAATTGCTTCTTCCATTAAAACAACTTCGTAGCCTTCCATTGCAGCCTGTAATGCGCAAATTGGATCCGCCTCGGTTACTAAAACTCTCGCTCCACTTTGTCTTAATGATGCAGCACTTCCTTTGCCAACATCTCCAAAACCAGCTACGATTGCAATTTTTCCTGACATCATTACATCTGTTGCTCTTCTAATTCCATCTACAAGACTTTCTCGGCAACCATACAAATTATCAAATTTTGATTTAGTCACTGAGTCATTGACATTAATTGCTGGCACCAAAAGAGAATTATCTTTTTCCATTTTGTTTAAAGCTTTTATTCCAGTAGTAGTTTCCTCTGAAACTCCTTTTATATCTTTCATTAAATCTTTATATTCATTATGCATAATTGCAGTTAAATCACCGCCATCATCTAAAAGCATGTTTGGTTTCCAGTCAGGTTTTCCAACTATAGTTTGCTTAATACACCAAAGATATTCCTCCTCAGTCTCGCCTTTCCATGCGTAAACAGGTATTCCAGCTTTTGCAATTGCTGCTGCAGCATGATCTTGAGTTGAAAAAATATTACATGAAGACCATCTAACCTCTGCTCCTAGAGTAACTAATGTTTCTATCAAAACAGCTGTTTGGATAGTCATATGCAAACAACCAATAATTCTTGCACCTTTTAAAGGTTTAGTTTCTGAATATTCTTCTCTTAATGCCATTAATCCTGGCATTTCACTTTCTGCTATAGATATCTCTTTTCTACCAAACTCAGCTGATGATATATCTTTAACTTTGTAATCTTCCATGGAAAAGTTTTATACAGTTAACCAACAACAAATCAAGTTAAGAATAAACGCTTGGAAACCTTATTTCTACAATTGCTCCTTCTCTATCCAATCGATTTGATGCTATAATTTCACCATCATGAAGATCAACTAAATTTTTAACAATATTTAGTCCAAGGCCTGAATGTTCTCCAAATTTATCTGGCCTATTGCTATAAAATCTTTTGAAAATTTTTGACGTATCTTTTTCTTTAAATCCTTGCCCATCATCAATAATCTTTACCAAAATTTCTTTAGCTGTAGTATTTGATATATTTACGTAAATATTTTCACCCTCTTTGCAAAATGAAATTGAATTATCTAGTAAGTTAGCAATTATTTGCTCAATCCTGTTTTCAATGCCATTTATACTATAGTTTTTGTTACCATTATTTTCATAGTTGATTTTGATATTTTTTTTAAGCTTTTGAATACTATTATAATCTTCTACAACAGATTGAATAATTGGCTCTATATTAATTTTTTTCATCTTTTCTTTACTAAGAGCCACTTCATCTTTTAGCATCTGCGAATAATCAGTTATAAGTCTTTCAATTCTTAAGACATCGTGACTAAGAATATTTAATAATTTCAATCTTTGTTCAGAGCTATTAGTATCTTGTAATATCTCTGAGGCACTTTTAAGGGATGCCAATGGATTTCTTATTTCATGAACTAGATCTGTAGAAAAATTCTCTGCGTGAGCAACTCTTTTTTGAAGCTCAATTGTCATATCATCCAGTGACTTTGATAAAAGTCCCAATTCATCATTACGACTTTTTAAATTTTCAATATTTGTTTTAGTCTGGCTTTTTTCTTTAATTACTTTTGTGTAGCTTACAAGATTTTGAATTGGTCTAATAAAATATCTGCTCAATACAAAAGAGAAAATTAAAATTACAAAACCTACAGCAATTGCTGTCCTAAGAACAAAAGCTTTTCTCTCATCGGTAGCTATTTTGATATCATTGGCATTTTCTGTAATAGCTATGTATCCAATATTTAGATCATCTTTAGTTACATTTTTAATTGTAATTAATTTAAATTGATTAAGATCTTCTTGTATGAATGTATAGGAGTTTCCATAATTATCAGAATTTAGATAATCTTTTAAAACTTTTTCAAAAGAAAAATCTTTTATTTCAGATAAGTCTATATTTTCATTTTTATCATTCTTCTCATTTTCATTATTATTTAAATTTTCAAATTCAATTTCATCTAATCTAGTAGAGAAAGATCTTGGATCCAGGTCTAATGTGTCTGTGTCTCCCATAAGACTAAAATTATTATCAAAAAATATTACCCTATCTAGGTTTTGAAATATAAATCGTGTTGAAAATAAAAACTTTCTTATATCTTCAGCATCAAATTTTACATCTAGTCTTACAAGGGTATTAATAGTGTTATCTATTACATTTACGTGTTTTACTGATTTTTTTTTAATTAGATTAGGTTGAACGCTCTTTAGATAAATAAATGTAAACAAACTAATAATTGTAAAAATTATAAAATTTATAAATAAAAATTTTTTTAATATAGATAGACTTTTTAAGTATTTACTAAACATTAGCTAACATTCCATCTATATCCACTACCATATCTAGTTTCAATAGCTGAAAAATCAGGGTCTACTTTTTTAAATTTTTTACGAATTCTTTTTACATGACTATCAATAGTTCTGTCCTCAATTTCAGTGTCTTCTCTATAAGCAATGTCCATTAACTGAGCCCGTTCCTTAATAATTCCAGGTCTTTTTGCTAACTCTTTAACAATTAAAAATTCTGTTGTGGTCAGTTTATCTGGGAGTTGTTTATTATTCCATTCACATTCAAGTTGAGATGGATCCAATTTTAATCTTCCATGTGATATTAAACTTTTGTTTTCCTCTAAAATATTATTTGAGTCTTTCTTTCTTAATTGAACTCTAATTCTCTCAATCAAAACTTTAATTGAAAAACCTCCAGATTTTTTTACAAAATCGTCTGCTCCTAATTTCAATCCTAATAATTCGTCAATCTCATCATCTTTAGAAGTCAAAAAAATTACTGGTAATGATGTTTTTTTTCTAAGTTTTTTTAGTAACTCCTCCCCATCCATTTTAGGCATCTTTATATCGACTACTGCTAAATCAGGAGGTGTTCTTGTTAAACCAATTAATGCACTTTCACCGTCAATATAAGTTTGAATTTTAAAACCTTCTTTCTCTAAGGCGATACTCAAGCTAGTTAGGATATTTCTATCATCATCTATTAAGGCTATAGTTTGTTTGTGCATCCCTTATATAAAAATACTAAATTGTTCTAAATTGGGCAATATATTTAAATTAATGAAGCATTCCCCAATTATCTCCAACATTAACATCAACAGTAAGTGGAGTTGAGAATGAATGATAGTCACTTTGAGCAACGCTGGTCATTTCTTCTTTGATTAGTTTAATCATTATTTTTTCATCTTTTTTTGGTACTTCAAATATTAACTCATCATGAATTTGTAAAAGCATTTTAGATTTAATATTTTTTTGTTCTAATAATTTTTTGTCTAATCTAATCATGGCTAAACGCATTATTTCTGATGCTGAACCTTGTATAGGTGCGTTGATTGCTGCCCTTTCTTGAAAATTTCTTACATTAAAATTTTTATCATTAATTCCATTAAAGTGGGAGCGTCTACCAAAAATATTATTTACATAGCCACTTTTTCTACAAAACTTAATTGTGTTGTCCATGTATACTTTTATCTCTGGGAATTTAGCAAAGTAAGCGTTTAAAAATTCTTCTGCCTCATAATTTGAAACATTAATTTGCTTTGCTAAACCATACTGTGAAATTCCATAAATAATACCAAAATTAATAGCTTTAGCTTTTCTTCGATGATCTTGATTTACTTTTTTAATATCTATGTTGAAAATCTGGCTTGCTGTTAAAGAGTGGATGTCCTCATTATTTTTAAATGCTTTTTTGAGTTCTTTAACATCTGCAAGATCTGCTAAAATTCTCATTTCAATTTGATTGTAATCTGCTGAAATTAATAAATGATCTTTTTTAGCAGCAAAAGCTTTTCTAATATCTTTTCCATCTTCAGACTTAATTGGAATATTTTGTAAATTTGGATCACTGGATGCTAATCTACCAGTTGTAGTAGCTGCTAATAAAAAAGAAGTGTGTACTCTTTTTGTTATAGGATTTATATGTTCTGGAAGGGAGTCTGAATAAGTATTTTTTAACTTTGATACTTGTCTCCAGTCTAAAATTAGTTGTGGAAATTCGTGCCCTTTGAAAGCTAAATCCTCTAAAACACTAGCACTTGTTGCAAAACTTCCCTTTTTTGTTTTTTTTAAACCTGCAATTTTAAGATCATTATAGATTATTTCCCCTAATTGCTTTGGAGAGGCAATATTGAATTTTTTTTTTGAAATTTTAAAAACTTTTTTTTCTAAGTTCTTAATTTTTTTTTCAAATTTTAAAGAAAGAGATTTTAGAAATTTACTATCTACTTCAATTCCTTCCATTTCCATAAAAGCAAGAATTTTTATTAATGGTTTTTCAAATATTTCATAAATATTAACCATTTTTTCTGACTTCAAATTTTTGATAAGCTTTTTGTATAATCTAAACGTTATATCAGCATCTTCAGCAGCATAATCTTTAGCTTTATCAATCTCTACATCGCTAAAATTTATCTCTTTTTTTCCAGTTCCAACAATCTCTTTAAAAGAAATTGTTTTGTGGCCTAAATGAATTTCAGATAGTGTGTCCATGTTGTGTCTATTTTTTCCAGCATCCAATACATATGACATAAGCATTGTATCTTCCATTGATGAAATTGTTATTCCCTGTTTATACAAAACTATAAAATCAAACTTAATATTTTGACCAATTTTTTTAACACTAGGATCTTCTAATAAAGGTTTTATTTTTTCTATGACAATATTTTTATCAATACATTTTGATGATTTATGTCCAATTGGAATATAACAAGCTTTACCAATCTTAGAGCATAAAGAAACACCAACTAAATCTGCCTGATGAGGATCTAAAGAATTTGTTTCAGTATCTACCGCAACCTCTCCTGCTTCTTCAGCTTCTTTTATCCATTCATCAATTTCGTCAGAATTTTTTATTAAATGATAATTTTTATTATTAATTGTCTGCTGCTTTTCTGGTGATTTTAACTCACTTGGTATGTCTGATAATTTTGGTTCACCATATGCAGAAATGACGGAACTTAAAAGTCGATTAAATTCCATCTCTCTTAAAAATGCATAGAGTTTATCTTTGTCTATTTCTTTTAACTTAAATTCACCTAACTCCCTATTAATTGGAGCATCTTTCATTAAAGTTACAAGTTGTTTACTAATTAATGCTTTGTCTTTATTTTCGATTAAAGTTTCTCTTCTTTTATTTTGTTTTATTTCACCGGCTGATTTTAAAAGTTTTTCTAAAGTTCCATACTTATTGATTAATTCTGCAGCCGTTTTAACTCCTATGCCTGGTACACCTGGAACGTTATCACTGCTATCACCAGCAAGAGATTGTACGTCTATTACTTTTGAAGCATCAACCCCAAATTTTGTTTGAATATCTTCTTCTGAAATAAATTTATTTTTCATAGGGTCAAAAATACGAACCCCTTTTTTATATAATTGCATCAAATCTTTATCTGATGAAACAATTGTAACTTTAGCACCTTTCTTGAGTATTTTTTCAACGTAAGTTGCAATTAAATCATCTGCTTCATAGTTGGGTAAATCGACTGAAGGTAAATTAAAAGCTAACACTGATTTTCTGATATACTCAAATTGAGGCGCCAAATCATCAGGAGCTTCTGAACGATTGGCTTTATAATCGCTATAAATATCATTTCTAAATGTCTTTCTTGCGGAGTCGAAAATTACTGCAAAATGAGTTGGTTTCTGTAAATTTTGATCAGATTTTGAATCTTCAAGTAATTTAAAAAGCATACTACAAAATCCACTTACAGCTCCTGTTGGTAATCCATCACTTTTTCTAGTTAATGGAGGTAGAGCATAATAAGCTCTAAAAATATATCCTGAGCCATCAATAAGGTAAAAATGATCTTTTTTTTGAATTTTATCCATTAAAATATCATTAAATATTACAGGCGTATTAAAATCTGTATATAAAAAAATTTACTTTTTTTAAGATCGTTAATTATGTCTAGATTATTTTAAAGTTTGATAGTATCATTATTTTATGGAGTTAACCAAAAATATATCTCAAACTAAATTAATAAAAACAATCTTAGCAATAATACTTGGATCTATAGCACTGACAATTTCAGCTAAAATTAAAATACCTTTTTACCCTGTTCCAATGACTATGCAAACATTTGTGGTTTTGTTTTTAGGTGTTAGTCTTGGATACAAAATTGGACTTGCAAGTATAGGTTTATATTTGTTTGAAGGGATTTTAGGTTTACCTGTTTTTTCAAATTCTCCAGAAAAAGGTGTTGGATTAATTTATTTTACAGGTCCAACTATGGGATATTTAATAGGTTTTTTAACTGCAGGATATTTAGCTTCAAAAATAAATAGTAAAGATAGTTTTTTGATGGTTTTAGTTAAGCTTACTGTGGCTACTTCAACAATCTATTTATTAGGATTATTATGGTTGGGAACTCTTATTGGATGGGACAAACCAATTATAGCATTAGGAGCCAAACCATTTCTACTTGCAGAAATTTTTAAAGTAGTGCTTTTAGCTCTAGTAACAAAACAAATTATAAAAATTAGAAGTTTTATCTAGGCGATCTTTTAGAGAGAATTCTTTGCAGAGTTCTTCTATGCATTTTCAATCTTCTTGCAGTCTCAGAGACATTTCTATTACATAATTCAAATACTCTATGTATGTGTTCCCATTTCACTCTATCTGCAGACATTGGATTTTCAGGAGGGGCAGCTTTTTTTGCTGGATCTGCAAGTAATGCCTTTTCAACATCTTCTGCATCAGCTGGCTTAGCAAGATAATCAATAGCCCCCTCTTTAATGGCTGCTACTGCTGTTGGAATGTTTCCATAACCTGTAAGCATAATTATTCTGCTTTCACTATTTGAATTTTGAATTTCTTTTACAACCTCTAGTCCATTACCATCTCCCAGTCTTAAATCTACCACAGCAAAACCAGGTTTTTTTGTTTTAACAGAGTCTACGCCTTTTTGTACACTTTCTGCTTGAGTAACTTCAAAACCCTTTTTTTCCATTGCTCTAGCAAGTCTTTCCCTGAACGGATTATCATCATCAACTATAAGTAGAGATTTATTCTCAAAATCGTTGATATTTTTAAGGACTACTTGTTCTTTCATTAACCTAATATGGTGATTAGCTCAGATAATTCAATGCCTATTATTTGCTTTACATTGTTAATCTATAGCCTTAATAGGAGGAAATTTTAAAGTTTTTTAGCAATAAAAAGCTTTTTTTTATTAAATTTTTTTTGGAGGCATTTTAAATGCAAAAATTTAAATCAGTTGAACAAATAATAAATCAGCTGAAACCTGAAAAACCGATATACTGTATTAGAAAGAATTCTATTCGATCTGCGGTAAAATATTTCAACAAAAATTTTCCTGGTAAAATTTTATATGCTGTAAAGACAAATCCACACCCTGCAGTAATCCAAACAATTATAGATAGTGGTGTTGAGCAATTTGACGTCGCTTCTATAGAAGAAATTAAAAGTATTAGAAATTTTAGCCAAACAGCAAAATGTTCATATATGCATACAGTTAAAAGCAGAGAGAGTATTAAAGAAGCTTATTTTAATTATGGAGTTAAAACATTTTCACTAGATACTAAAGATGAATTGATAAAAATAATTGAAAGCACAAATAATGCAAAAGATTTAGAATTATTTGTTAGGGTTGCAGTTTCTAACGAACATGCTGAAATTGATTTATCAAAGAAATTCGGTGCACTGAACTCTGAAGCTGCAGGATTATTAAGATTAGTAAAACAACATGCAAAAAAAATTGGACTAAGCTTTCATGTTGGATCACAATGCATGCATCCAATTTCGTACTCAAAAGGAATTAATGAAATTGGAAATATAATTAAAAAAACAAAAATTTTACCTGACTACATTAATGTGGGCGGAGGATTTCCAACAATTTATCCTGACTTAATACCTCAATCTATGGATAGTTATTTTAATGAAATTAAAAAAGGATTAGATAACTTAAAACTTGAAAAGTTACCTGAAATTATTTGTGAACCAGGAAGAGCCTTGGTTGCCGAAAGTGGGTCTACAATTGTAAGAGTTAACTTAAGAAAAAAACAAAAACTTTATATAAATGATGGTACTTATGGAACTCTGTTTGATGCAGGAACACCAAATATAGTCTTTCCATCTAAAATGATTAAAGATAATTCAAATAAAATAATATCAAAAAAATTAACTGCTTTTGATTTTTTTGGACCAACATGTGATAGCATGGATTACATGAAAGGTCCTTTTCTTCTTCCCAATAATATAAAGGAAAATGATTATATTGAGCTTGGCCAATTAGGTGCTTATGGTTTAACATTTAGAACTCAATTTAATGGCTATTACTCAGATGAAATCTTTGAAGTAGAAGATAAACCAATAATGACAATGTATGACAAAGACATTAACAAAGCTACTTTGGTTGCTTAATGTCAGATCATAAAAATCCAGGTCATAATAGTAAAAAAGACTTTTTAAAAAATCCTGTTGAACATATCGATATCACTTCTTTCGACTCTCGAAAAATAATTTCTTCAATGGAGAAAATGTCTTTTGTATCAAGAGAAACAGCTAATGCGGCAAACATATATAACGAAATGTTGAAAGATAAGGATTGTACAATATTTTTAACTCTAGCAGGTTCAACATCAGCTGCTGGATGCATGAATATTTATAAAGATTTGGTAAAATATAATATGGTTGATGCAATTGTCGCAACTGGCGCTTCAATAGTAGATATGGATTTTTTTGAAGCACTTGGATTTAGACATTATCAAGGTTCACAATTTCAAGATGATACTGAGCTTAGAAATAATTACATAGATAGAATTTATGACACTTACATCGATGAAGAAGAGCTTCAAATGTGTGATAAAATTATTTGTGATATTGCTGATACTTTAGAACCAAGAAGTTATACATCTAGAGAATTTATTTATGAGATGGGCAAATATTTAAAGAAAAATTCAAAAAAGAAAGATTCTTTAATTGAAACAGCTTTTGATAATAATGTACCAATTTTTTGTCCAGCATTTACAGACTCAAGTGCTGGTTTTGGATTAGTAATTCATCAAGAAAAAAATCCAAAAAAACATATGACTATAGATTCTGTAAGAGAGTTTAGAGAACTAACAGAAATTAAAATTAAATCTAAGGGGTCAGGCCTTTTTATGATTGGCGGAGGTGTACCAAAAAATTTTATACAAGACACTGTGATTTGTGCTGAGTTATTAGGTAAAGAAGTTGATATGCACAAATATGCTGTACAAATTACTGTAGCTGATTCAAGAGATGGTGCTTGCAGTAGTTCTACTCTAAAAGAGGCAAGCTCATGGGGCAAAGTTGATATTACAAAAGAACAAATGGTATTTGCAGAAGCAACAAGTGTATTACCCTTAATTGCAAGTGATGCTTATCATAAAGGTGAGTGGAAAAATCGAGCTAGAAAAAACTTCACAAAAATTTTTGAGTAAAAATTGAAATATCTTTCAAATAAAAATGGATTTCTAGGAATTGATAATAAAGTCAATTTTAAAGAAAAAGTTGTAATAGTTCCTTTTGGTTTAGAAAAAACAGTTAGTTATGGTGGGGGAACCAAAAATGGACCAAAAGAAATTATCAAAGCTTCTCATCAAGTAGAACTATATGATGAGGAATTGAATTGTGAACCGTATAAAAAAATAGGTATCAAAACTTTAAAACCCTTTAAAATAGATAAAGATATCAAAAAAGCACTCTCTAAAATGTCTAAAATAAATAAGGAAATTTTAGATAAAAAACTTTTTCCAATGACCTTTGGAGGTGAACACTCAATTACACCTGGATGTATTGCCCCTTTTGTAAAAAAATATAAAGATATTTGTCTTCTACACTTTGATGCTCACGCAGATTTAAGAGAGAGTTATAATGGGGAGAAATTTTCTCATGCCTCAGCAATAAAAAGATGCTTAGATTTTCCAAATGTCTCTTTAATCTCTTTTGGTATAAGAAATATATCTGAAAGTGAAATTCCTTTTTTAAAGAAAAACTCATCAAGAATTAATATTTTTTGGGCAAAAGATAAAATTAAATGGAATTTAAATAAATTTAAGAAATTAATAAAGAATAAAACGGTTTATCTTACGTTTGATGTTGATGGCCTAGACTCAAGTATCATGCCTGCAACTGGAACCCCAGAACCAGGTGGATTATTATGGGATGAAACATTAAATATTATTAGAATTGCAGCAAAAAATTCAAAAATTGTTGGTGCTGATATTAATGAATTATCACCAATAAAAGGTTTTAATTCCTATAACTTTCTCGTAGCAAAGTTAGCTTACAAAATTTTATCCTACAAATTTTTGTACTAAATTTAAATTGGCTTACTAATTTTAAGTAAAATTCTAAAAGGTATCAACATTATTAAAGATACAAATAATTTTACTGCTAAATCACCTAAAGACAATGTTATCCAAGGAACTCCTGTTGCATAAAACGATATTGAAAAAAATAAAAAAGTATCAACTGTTGAGCCAATAAAAGATGAAGTCAAAGGTGCAATAAACCACTCTTTTTTTCTTAAACGATCAAAGATTTGAATATCTAGTAATTGTGCTGTGATAAAAGCAACTCCAGATCCAATTGCTATTCTTATTGAAATTAAATCTGCAAAATCAGTTGAGAATAAAAGAGTGAAGATTATTCCTATAAAAAATCCTATATAGACAATTTTTCTAGCTACAAACTTACCATAAAATCTATTGGCCAAATCTGTAATCAAAAAAGCTATTGGATAACTAAAAGCTCCATACGTAAGGATTTCACTTAAGCCATAATAGTTTATTGGAAATTGTACTAGATAATTAGAAGATAAAACAACCACTCCCATCAATATTGATAGGGTAACAAATAGTTTGCTCATTAAGCAGATTTAGCTACAGGCTTTTTCTTAAAAGGAGATTTTATTAGTATGCTTTTTTTTAATTTTTTTAATCTTGGAGACAAATTTTTATTTTTAACAGCCTTAAGAAATTCATCAAAACTACCTTTTTTATCAACAGATCTAACACCTGAATTGCTGACTGTTAGTTTTAAACTTCTCTTCATTAGTTCACTTGTGAACTTTACTTTTTTTAAATTTGGCAAAAACCTTCTTTTGGTCTTGTTGTTAGCATGACTAACATTATGACCTTTCATAGGGATTTTACCGGTTAATTCACATTTTTTTGACATAATAATAGTGCCTATATAAGGGGAGATCAGTAAAGCGTCAAGTTTAATACATTTATGATAGAGTTTTATTTCCTACAATTTCAGTATAATTTTTAATACCATCTCTAATAAATAATTCTTTTAGCTCCTTTTTAATAATTCCAGCAATATTTGGGCCTTTGAAAACCATTCCTGTATAAAGTTGAATAAAATCTGCTCCAGCTAAGAACTTATTATAAGCTGTTTGACCAGAGTCAACTCCACCAACACCTATTATTTTAATTTCCCCTTTTAATAATTTGTAAAATCTATTTATTAAAATATTAGATTTTTCTTCTATAGGTTTTCCAGACAAACCACCTTTTTGATGTCTTTGAATATTACTAAGTTTGTCTCTGGTAGCCTCTGATGTGTTTGAAACAATTATTGCTTTTATTTCATGCTCTAAAAGAATTTCAGAAATTTGGCTCACTTGATCTTCACTTATGTCTGGTGAAACTTTAACAGCAATAGGAATGTTTGAATTTAAATTTTTCTTTTCTTCCATGATGGATTTGAGCAGATCTTGTAGTTTATTTCCTTCATGAAATGTTCTCAAATTCTCAGTATTTGGGGATGAAATATTTATTGTTATATAGTCTGCATCATCATAAAAAGTCTTTAATCCAATTAGATAATCATTCAATCTATCACTGGAGTCCTTATTAGGGCCAATATTAATACCTAATAATCCTAATTTTTTATTTCGCTTGATACGATCTTTAACAATTTCAGCACCATGATTATTAAAGCCTAGTCTATTAATCAAAGCTTCATCCTCTACCAATCTAAATACTCTTGGCTTGGGATTACCATATTGTTTTAAAGGAGTAATTGTTCCAACTTCGACAAACCCAAATCCTAACTTAAATAATGCGTTATATACCTCAGCATTTTTATCAAACCCAGCTGCCATTCCAATTGGATTGTCTAAATCTTTACCAAAAATTTTTGTTTGAAATATTGAGTCGTTTTTATGTTCATCAAATACGTTTGGAATTAAATTAAATTTTAACGACTTGATTGCTAGAGTATGTGCTTTTTCTGGATCTACTTTAAATAATAGTGGTCTTAGTTTAGAAAACATTATTTTAATTTATTCATTAACAGCTCAGTAGTTTCTTTTACACCAAAAAAACTAATAAAAAATCCCATTCGAGGTCCATTCTCATCTCCAAAAACAACCTCATATATCAATTTAAACCAATCTCTTAGATTTTCAGCATAACCATTTTCTTTTCCTGTTGAATAAATCAAAGTCTGAATATCTTCTGGTGACATTTGATCAGTACAGTTTTCAAGAGTTTTAACCAATGCTTCAAGTGCTAATCTTTCTGACTGATTTGGTATTTTATATTTTTTTTGAGCTTTAATTACATCATTAAAATATTTTATTGCATAACCAACTAATCCATCAAAGATTGGAAAATTTGCTTCGGAAATATCTGGTTTATATTTCTTAACAAACTTCCACAATAAATCCTTACTGTCAGCATTGCTTGTCTCAACTAGATTGAGCAACATTGAAAATGTCATAATCATTTCTTCCTTTGGAATATTGCCATTGTGAACATGCCATACAGGATTCATCAATAACTGTAGCTCATTTTGTTTTTTAGATTTTTCAATACAATCTAAATAGTCATCAACTGCTTTAGGAACTATTTCTTTATATAGTTTTTTTGCTCTTTTTGGATTTTGATACATATACAAAGATAAGCTCTCTGGTGAAGCATATTCTAACCATTGATCAATTGTAATACCGTTACCTTTTGATTTTGAAATTTTTTCACCCTTTTCGTCTAAAAATAGCTCATAGGCAAAGCCAGAAGGGTTTTTCTTTCCCAGTAAATTTATTATTTTTGTAGATAAAATTGCGCTTTCTATCAAATCCTTTCCATACATCTCAAAATCAATATCTAAAGCGTACCATCGCATTGCCCAGTCAACTTTCCATTGTAATTTACAATTTCCATCTAAAATACTTATCTCTAATTTTTTTCCTTTATTATCAAAAATAATATTTGATTTTTCTTTATCAATTTCGATTACTGGAATTTCTAAAACATGTCCTGTCTCAGGACAAATAGGCAAGAAAGGACTATAAGTTTGTTGGCGCTCTTTACCTAGCGTGGGAATTATAATATTCATAATGCCCTCATAATTTTCTAAGATAATTTTAAGGGTAGGATTAAAAAATCCACTTTTATAAAGTGATGTAGAGCTCTGAAAATTATAATTAAATTTAAAACTATCTAAAAAATTTTTTAACATTTCATTGTTGTGTTCACCAAAGCTATCAAATTTTTTAAACGGATCAGGAACTTGGGTTAGTGGTTTATGAAGATTATCTTTTAACAATTCTTGATTAGGAACATTATCTGGCACTTTTCGTAAACCATCCATATCATCAGAAAATGTTATGATTTCAGTTGGAAAATCAGATAATTGTTTTAAAGCATTTACCATCATTGAAGTTCTTGCAACTTCACCAAATGTTCCTATATGTGGAAGACCACTAGGACCATATCCTGTTTGAAGAGTAATTTTGCCTTTTTTTTCTATGAAACTTTTTCTCTCTCTAAGTAATTTTTTTGCTTCAACAAAAGGCCAAGCACTAGTTTTATCTAAATTTTCTTTTTTTATCATGAATTATGCTTCTAAAAATCTTAAATCAGTGATTTTACTAATTCTTATAGAGTTGAAATTTATTTACCATAAAATAATGTTCTTTCAAAATGTCTAATTACAAAACTGTTTTTTTTACACTAGGAATTTTGCAAATAATTCTGGGTGTTTCGATGTTCATACCTATTATTGTACAATTTGCCTACGCTGAAATAGACTCATCATTTTTTGGAGCATCAATCATTACAATAATTTTTGGAACTTTATTTTTTTTATCAAATTTAGATCATGATAAAAAATTAAATTTACAACAAGCATTTCTTCTGACTGCGCTTTCTTGGCTAAGTATTGCAATCTTTGGGTCTTTGCCCTTTATATTTTCAACAATAGAACTTTCTATTACAGATGCATTTTTTGAGAGTATGTCTGGAATAACAACCACTGGTTCAACTATTATTTCAAATCTAGAATTTACACCAAAGGGAATTTTGTTATGGAGAGCTATATTGCAGTGGTTGGGTGGAATTGGTATTATTGTAATGGCGATAACTTTAATGCCAATAATGAATGTTGGTGGCATGCAATTATTTAAAATATCAAGCAACGACTCATCAGAAAAAATACTTCCAAAATCAAAAGAAATAGCTTTAAGATTAATTTATATTTATTCAGGATTAACTATCATTTGTGCAATGACTTACTGGTTATTTGGAATGAGTAAGTTTGATAGTTTAACTCATGCTATGACCACAATAGCCACAGGAGGTTTTTCAAATTACAATCAGTCTATTGGTTATTTTGATAGTATTCCAATAGAGATAGCCTCCATGATATTCATCATTTTAGGAAGTATACCATTTATTGCATACATTAAATTTATTAGTGGAAACAAAAAAATTTTTTTAACAGATGTGCAAATTAGAACTTTTTTTAAAATTATTATCACTACAATTTTATTATTGTCTACATACTTGCTTTTAAATAATCATGAAAACTTTAGCCTTAGGTCAGTTTTCTTTAATAGTATTTCTATATTAACTGGAACTGGTTACGTTAATTCTGAATATGATAGTTGGGGTAGCTTTCCAATCACATTGTTTTTAGCCCTTATGTTCATGGGTGGTTGTGCTGGATCAACTACTTGTGGTATTAAAATTTTTAGAATTCAAATTTTATATTCATTTATATCAACTCAACTTAAAAAAATTATATATCCGAAAGGTGTATTTGTAATTAAATACGACAAAAGTTCAGTTGATGATAAATTTATTGCATCAATAATTTCTTTTATTTATTTTTACTTTGTTATTTTCTTTATTCTTGCAGCATTACTATCTTTAACAGGTCTTGATTTTATAACTGCACTTTCAGGGGCTGCTACATCAATCTCTAACGTTGGACCAGGATTGGGCCCTATAATTGGTCCTAATGGAGATTTTTCATCCTTACCTGATATTTCAAAATGGATTTTAACAGTTGGTATGATTTTAGGTAGACTTGAGCTGTTTGCAATATTAGTATTATTTTTACCATCTTTTTGGAGAAACTAACAATGCTTGAAATAAAAAAACAATCTCTGTCAGAAACTTTTGCAGTTTATTTTGATAGAAGAATGTTGAGAATATTATTGCTTGGAGCTATTTCTGGTTTTCCATGGGTATTAATTGGTAGTAGTTTAAGTTTGTGGTTAAAAGAAGAAGGTTTGAGTAGATCAACTATAGGGTGGGCTGGATTAATATTTGGAGTATATGCATTCAATTATCTATGGGCACCGCTTATAGATAGACTTCAAATTCCTTATCTTACAAAAAAACTTGGTCATAGACGTGGCTGGATAGTTTTAATGCAAGTGGCAATTTTAATCAGTTTGATTGTTTGGAGTTTAATAAATCCAACAGAGAATCTAGCACTATTAATTACAGTTGGCTTGATCATTGCAATTGCATCAGCAACGCAAGATATAACAGTAGATGCATTAAGAATTGAACAAATTGGAGAAAATGAAGGTAAATCAATGGCTGCAGGTGCTGCAATGGCAGTGGTTGGTTGGTGGAGTGGATATAAATTGGGTGGTGTAATAGCTTTATTTACTGCAGAGTATTTTCAAAACATTGGCATAATTAATTATTGGCAATCAACATTTTTAATTTTAGGTGTTGTGGTAATTTTAATGAATATTGGACTAATGTTTGTTCATGAAACTCATTCGGATTCTAGGAAAGTTAATCAAAAGAAAACTGATGAATTAATTCAAAGTAAAATTGGATCAAAAAATCTTATTACGAATAAAGTCGCATGGATAAGTGGTACTCTTGGAGGTCCAATAATAAGTTTTTTTAAAAAAAATGGATTTTCTATAGCTTTAGGTATTTTAGGTTTTGTATTTTTATTTAAGATAGGTGAGGCATTTTTAGGTCGTATGTCTATAGTATTTTACAAAGAAATAGGATTTTCAAAGGGTGATATTGCTATTTATTCGAAAACTCTAGGCTGGATAACGACAGTTATATTTACTTTATTGGGCGGTCTGTTTGTAATTAGATCTGGAGTTTTAAAAGCAATGTTTCTTGCAGGTATTTTAATGGCTGCAACCAATTTGTTGTTTACTGCATTAGCTTGGAGTGGAAAATCTGAATGGCTATTTGCTGTTGCTGTAATTTTTGATGATATAGCAGCTGCTTTTGCTACAGTTGCTTTTGTAGCATTTATTTCATTACTAGTTGACAGGACTTACACTGCAACACAATATGCATTACTAGCATCAATTGGAACCGCTGGAAGAACAACACTTGCATCATCATCTGGAGCATTAGTAGATTGGTTAAATGGAGATTGGGGTACATTTTTTATTTTAACAGCGATAATGGTTATTCCCTCTTTAATTTGCTTATGGTTTATTAAAGATAAATTAAAATTAAGTGAAAAATAATTATTTTTTTAAAAAACAATTTTCCAATATTTATAAAAAAACTTCAAAAAATTCTGAAGTTACATCACAAATAATTTATGGTGAAAAATTTAAAATTTTATCAAAAAACAAAAAATGGATTAAAATTAAAACATTATTTGATAATTATATTGGATACATAGAAAATAAGGATTATATGGATAAACATGATCCCAAATATAAGGTCTATTCTTTAAAGGCTAGAGTCAGTAATAAGTTTAATAAAAAGACTAAAAATTTTTTACCTTTTGGATCAAAAGTTGATCTAATTAATGAGAATAAAAATCACATAGAATTTGAAAAAAATAAATGGTTAAAAAAAAGTGATTTAAAAAAAATTGATCATAAAGAAATTAACTTTAATAAAATATTCAAATTATTTCTAAAAACAAAATATGTTTGGGGAGGAAAAACTTATAGAGGAATAGATTGCTCAGCCTTATTACAAATATTTTACTTTTATAATAATAAGTTTTTTCCTCGAGATACCAAGGATCAAATTAAATATTTAAAAGGAAACTTAAAAAGAAATTATCAAAAGGGAGATATCATTTTTTGGAAAGGGCATGTAGCAATGTGTTTAAATTCTAACCAATTGATACATGCATATGGACCTGAAAAAAAAGTATTGATTATGCCTATACTTAAGACAATTAAAAGAATTGAAAATACAGCAAAACTTAAAGTTAAAAAAATAGCTAAAATTAAAATTTAGCTTCTTCCAAAATCTGGCTTATTAATATCTTGTTTGAGTTTAATTATTTTTGATCTGACTTTTTTAGTTTGAATTAATTTTTTTAAAATTGATCTATTATTTTTAGAATTAATATCTTTTTTAAATGAATTTAAATTTTTAATAAATAAATCAATTACCTTTGAAATATTTTTTTTGTTATTAAAAAAAATATCTCTCCACATAATTTCATTAGAAGCAGCTATTCTTGAAAAATCTCTTAATCCACCAGCGCTATATTTAATCAAATCATAATTTTGGATTTTCTCAAAATCTTGTGCTGATTTTACTAAATTGTAAGCAATTAAGTGAGGAAGATGGCTCGTCATTGAAAATACTTTGTCATGTTTTTCAGCGCTCATAATAACAATTTTTGACCCCATCTTTTTCCAAAAACTACTTAATAAATTTAAATGTTTTTTCTTAGTATTTTTTTCTTTAATTAAAACGCACCACTTGTTTTCAAATATATCTTGTTTACCATTTTCAGGCCCACTAACTTCTGAACCTGCAATCGGATGTCCTTGAGTCCAAGTAATACCCTTTTTTAAAAAACTTTTTATAATTTTTGAGGACTCTATTTTTGAAGAACCAATATCGGTGATTATATTCTTACTCGATAAAGATTTATTCATTTTAAGAATTAAATTTTTATACTCACTCATAGGTGTGCTTAAAATAATTAGATCTGATTTTTTTACAGCTTGATCTAAATCTTTAATAATTATACCCGGAAGTTTTAATCTTTTTATTTTAGATACATTTGAACTAGATTTTTCATAAATAAAAATTTTATTTGCAATTTTTTTTTTATGTATTCTTCTTAACAGAGAAGAACCTAGTAGACCGCAACCAATAATTAAAATATTTTTCATATTAATTTAATATATTTTTTACAGCATCCATAAATGCTAAATTTTCACTTCTAGAGCCAATGGTTAATCTTAATTTATTTTTAATATGATAGCCATCTTCTGTAGATCTAACAATAATTCCTTTATTTTTGAGTTTCTTATAAAATTCTTTTGCAGAATGGTTGCTTCTTTTAAAATCTAATAATAAAAAATTTGCAGAAATTGTATTAGAAAATATTTGGTATCTTTCTAGAAAAGATTTTATTTTCTTTGCAAAAATTAAATTGTGCTTTATTGATTTTTCTATAAATTTAGAATCTTTAAGCGATTCAACAGCTGCTAATTGAGCAAGTAAACTTACATTAAAAGGTGGTTTAATTATATTTAAAGCATCTATAATTTTTTTAGAACCATATCCCCAACCCACTCTTAAAGAAGCTAAACCAAAAATTTTTGAGAATGTTCTCAAAATAAACACATTATCTTTATTTTTAAACAGGTCTAAACCTGATTTATAATCTTTATTTTTCATATATTCTGCATAAGCATCATCCACAACTAATAAAATATTTTTGTTCAATTTTTTTCTTAACTCTAATAATTCTTTTTTAGTCAAGTAGGTTCCTGTTGGATTATTTGGATTTGCTAAAAAAACTATTTTAGTTTTTTTTGTTACCTTGTTGATTATTTCAGATACTGAAATTTTAAATTTTAATTCTTTCGCAAAAACTACTTTGGCACCTACAATGTTTGCATATATCCTGTACATTAAGAAGCTATATTGAGGCACTATAACTTCGTCTTTTGGATTTAAATATAACTGACAAATCATTTGAATAACCTCATCTGAACCAGCTCCACATATAATCTTATTACTGTTACATTTATATTTTTTTGAAATTTCTCTTCTCAAAAGTTCAGATTTTCCATCTGGATATCTCTCTAATTTCAATTTTTTATCAGAAATTATTTTCTTTGCTCTAGGACTCATTCCTAAAGCGGACTCATTTGCTGACAATTTTATAATTTTTTTTAATTTTTTTATTTTAGATTTACCTGGCTTATATGCCTCAATATTAAAATTTTTAAATTTTGGAATGGTCATTTTTTTATTATGAGCTCTTTATAGATAAAAATATAAATTTTTACACTGAATAAGACAGTTTTTAAAAAATTGACATAATAAATAACTTCTAGTACAAAATTTATGCGCTGATTTAACTGAATTGCGAGCGCTTAAAAAAAACCGCTAAAATTGTTTTTTTTCTCCCAATTCAAATAATCACATTTGTTATGAATAAAGAGATAAATTTAAAAACCTTATTGGTAAAAAAACCACTTAAATTAGATTGTGGTAAAACAATTAATAATTTTCCTATTGCCTATGAAACTTATGGGACTTTAAATGAGAAAAAAGATAACGCGATTTTAGTTTTTCATGCATTAACTGGTGATCAGTTTGTTGCTGGCTTAAATCCAGTAACTAATAAGGATGGTTGGTGGTCATATGCTGTGGGTCCTAATAAATCAATTGATACTAATAAATATTTTGTAATTTGTTCTAATGTAATTGGTGGGTGTCTAGGTTCATTTGGACCAAGTCATAAAGATCCTGATACACAGAAAGTTTTTGGTACTAATTTTCCTGTCATTACCATTAATGATATGGTCAATGCCCAATATAATTTAATTGAACACTTTGGTGTTGATAAACTTTTTTCAATTGTTGGAGGTTCTATGGGTGGTATGCAAGTTCTTCAATTTATTAGTAATTTTCCTAATAAAGCGAAAACTGTAATACCTATAGCTTGTACATCTAGTCACTCTGCACAAAATATAGCATTTAATGAATTAGGTCGTCAGGCGATTGCGGCTGATAGTAATTGGAATGACGGAAATTATAATACTAAAAATACAATTCCTAACAAAGGTTTGGCTGTTGCGAGAATGGCAGCTCACATAACTTATCTTTCCAAAAAAGGTCTCCAAGAAAAATTTGGAAGAAAATTACAAGAAAGAGAAGACCTAAAATTTGGTTTTGATGCTGACTTTCAAATTGAGAGTTATTTACGATATCAAGGATCTGTTTTCGTTGATAGATTTGATGCAAATAGTTATTTATACATCACAAGAGCCATGGACTATTTTGATTTAGCTAAACAATTTAATGGTAATTTGTCTGATGCCTTTAAAGATACTAATGCAAAATTTTTTGTAATTTCTTTTACTTCAGATTGGCTTTACCCTACACAAGAAAATAAAGATATTGTAATTGCACTTAACGCTATTGGAGCTGACGTTGGTTTTGTTGAGATTGAGTCAGATAAAGGTCATGATTCTTTTTTACTTGATGTCCCAGAATTTTTAAATGCTCTTAAAAACTTTTTAGATAAATCCTACGCTACTGTTTAATAATGAAAAATGAATTTAAAGTTATTGCTGATTTAGTTGAAAAAAATACACGTGTTTTAGATGTTGGTTGTGCGGATGGTGTGTTAATGGAATTTTTAAGAGATAATAAAAACATTGATATTAGAGGGCTGGAAATATCTAAAAATAAAGTTCAAAAATGTATTGAAAAAGGGCTTACTGTAATTGAGGGCAATGCAGAGTTTGATTTAAAACAATTTCCTGACAAATCTTTTGACTACGTTGTACTAAGTCAAACATTACAAGCATTCTTAAACCCTGAGCTTGTAATTAATGAGTTACTGAGAGTTGGTAAAAAAGCGATAGTAACAATTCCTAATTTTGGATATTGGAAAGTAAGATTGCATCTTTTGCTAAAGGGAACAATGCCAGTAACAGAAACTCTTCCAGATCAATGGTATAACACACCTAATTTACATATGTGTACAATTAAAGATTTTGTATATTTTGTAAGATCTAGAAATTTCAAGATTTTTAAATCATTAGCTTTAAATGAAAAAAATACATCTTTAATAAATAATAAAAATTTGGAAATAAAAAACTTATTTTCTGATTTAGGGATATTTTTAATTGAAAAATAATATTAAAATAGAGATCATTCCCTGCTTACAAGATAATTATAGCTATTTAATCATCGATAAAGATAAAAATGATGCTTGTGTTGTTGATCCAAGTGAAGCTAAACCTGTAATGAATTTTATAGAAAAAGAAAATATTAATTTAAAATATATTTTAAATACACATCATCATTTTGATCACATTGATGGTAACAAAGAATTAAAACAAAAATATAACTCTATTGTAGTTGGATATAAGAATGACAGTAAAAGAATTCCTGAAATTAGTGTTATGGTTGAAGATAATCAGATTTGGAAAGCAGATAATTTTGAAGCAAAAATAATTCATATTCCAGGTCACACAACAGGTCATATTGGTTTTTATTTTTATAATGAAAAAGCAATATTTACTGGAGACACATTGTTTTCACTGGGATGTGGTAGAATTTTTGAAGGAACATACGAAGAGATGTTTGAATCTCTATCAAAAATAAAAAATCTACCTGATGATACTAAAATTTATTGTGGTCATGAGTACACTCTACAAAATTCAAATTTTTGTATTAAACACGATCCCCAAAATCTAAATCTTCAAAGCAAAATAACTAACATCAAAGAAAAACTTGATAATAATACTCCTACAATACCATCTACTCTTAAAGATGAAAAAGAGTGCAATATATTTTTGAGAGCCAAAAATGTTGATTCTTTTTCAAAATTGAGAGATTTAAAGGATAATTTCTAGTTAATTCGACTTGACTATAGCTTTGCTGTAACTATATTGCGGTAACTTAAATTTAAATCATACTATGTCATACGCAGTAATAAAAACAGGTGGAAAACAATATAAAGTTAAATCTGGAGAGATTCTAAAGATTGAAAAACTACCAGATTCAAAACCTGACTCTAAAATAGAATTTAATGAAGTTCTTGCTTACGGTGACGATAAAACTATCGAAATTGGTGCACCTACAGTTGCAGGAGCAAAAGTAGAAGCTGATTTAATTAAAAATGGTAAAGATCGAACTATTTTAATCTTCAAAAAAAGAAGAAGACATAATTCAAGAAGAAAAAATGGTCATAGACAAGAGCATACAATGATAAGAATTAATAAGATTTTTTCTAAAGATGGTAAAGTTTTATCAGAAGCAGAGAAAATGGTTAAACCAACTAAAAAGGTTGAGGCTGAAGTTAAAGAAAAAGCTCCAGCAACAGGTAAATAAATTAGGTAATTTATGGCAACAAAAAAAGCAGGTGGATCATCGAGAAACGGACGAGATAGTGCTGGGCGTAGGCTTGGTGTTAAAAAGTACGGCGGTGAAACAGTAATACCTGGAAATATAATTGTAAGACAAAGAGGAACAAAAATCTTTCCTGGTGAAAACGTAGGAATGGGTAAAGATCATTCAATTTTTTCAGTAGCTAAAGGTAAAGTTGTATTCAAAAAATCAAAAGCAGATAGAACTTTCGTTTCAGTAAAACCCAATTAATAGTACAACTTAATTAGATGTTGTATTATGAAATTTCTCGATCAAGTTAAAATTTATGTAAAAGCTGGTAACGGTGGTGATGGTTCGCCAAGTTTCAGAAGAGAAAAATATGTTGAGTATGGAGGTCCCGATGGAGGCGATGGCGGAAAAGGTGGATCTATAATTCTAAAAGCTGAAGAAAATCTCAACACCCTTATAGATTACAGATACCAACAACACCATAAAGCACAACGAGGAGAGAATGGTGCTGGTCAAAATCGTACAGGTAAAGGAGGAGACGATTTATTTTTAAAAGTGCCACTTGGAACTCAAGTTTTCGAAGAAGATAATAAAACTTTATTATTCGATTTTAATAAAAAAGGAGAAGAGTTTGTCGTTGCTATTGGTGGCAAAGGTGGACTAGGAAACACTAGGTTTAAAAGTTCTACAAATAGAGCTCCAAGGAAATTTACTAAAGGTGGAATTGGAGAAGAATTTACAATCTGGCTTCAATTAAAAACAATTGCTGACATTGGGATAATTGGATTGCCCAATGCCGGAAAATCAAGTTTGTTGGCAGCTATAACAAATGCAAATCCCAAAATTGCTAATTATAGATTTACTACTTTAAATCCTAATTTGGGAGTTGCCTCTTATGATGATAAGGAAATAACTATTGCAGATATTCCAGGATTAGTAGAGGGAGCCCATGAAGGTGTTGGACTTGGTATTCAGTTTTTAAAACATATAGAAAGATGTAAATCATTATTGCACCTTATAGATATTACAAACTTAGATTTAAATGAGTCTTACGAACAAATTAAAAGTGAATTAAGAAATTACAGTGCAAAATTAATTGAAAAAAAAGAGCTTGTAGTACTTAATAAAGTAGATTTAGTTGATGAAGGTACTGTTAAAGATGTAATTGATCATTTCTCTAAAGGAAAAGATTGTGAGATAATGACTATGACAACACTAGAAAAAGATTCTATATCTAAAATTAAAGCTAAACTTTTGTCATATGTCTCTTAAAAACTCTAAAATAATTGTTGTGAAAATAGGATCTTCACTTCTTGTTGATAATAATAAAAAAATAAGAAAAAAATGGCTCGCTAGTTTTGCAAAAGATATCAAAAAATTAAAAGATAAAAATCAAAAAGTAGTAATTGTAAGTTCAGGCGCAATAGCTCTTGGATGCAAGAAAATGAATATCAATAAAAAAACAATTAAACTTGATAAAAGTCAGGCAATAGCTTCCATAGGTCAGATAGAACTGATGAATTTATTTTCCCAAACATTTACAAAATTTAAATTAAATATATCACAAATCTTATTAACTCTTGAAGACACAGAGGAAAGAAGAAGATCTTTAAATGCTAAAAGAACTTTTGAAAATTTGTTTGATTTAGGCTTTATTCCAATTGTTAACGAAAATGATACGATAGCTACCTCTGAGATAAAATATGGTGATAATGATAGGCTGGCATCAAGAGTTGCTCAAATTACTGATGCAGACACTTTAATCCTTCTTTCAGATGTGGATGGGCTTTACACAAAAAATCCAAAAATTTATAAAGAAGCTAAATTAATAAAAAAAGTAAATGATTTAAAAAAAGATTTAAAAGAAATTAATATCAAAGGTGTTAATGAATACGGCAGTGGTGGAATGCAAACTAAAATAGAAGCAGCAAAAATCTGTCAACTAGCAGGTTGTAATATGGTTATAGCAAACGGACTAAACCTAAATCCTATCTCAATGATTAGTGAAAAAAATATTTGTACATGGTTCAATTCTAAAGTTTCAAAACTTGATGCTAGAAAAAAATGGATCATAAGCTCTATTGCACCAAAAGGATCAATCATAATTGATGATGGTGCAAAAAAAGCATTAAGATCAGGAAAAAGTTTACTAGCTGCTGGAATTAAAAAAATCTCAGGAAAGTTTAATAAAGGAGATCATGTTAAAATTTTAGATAAAAAAAATAATGAATGTGCAAGAGGCTTAAGTTCTTTTACCTCTGATGAAATAGTTAAGATTATGGGGCATCATTCTAATCAAATAGAAAAATTATTGGGTTATGTTGCTAAATCAGAGGTCATCCATAAAGATGATATGGTAGAGGTTTAATATGAGTAAAATAATGAAATTGATTGGTATCAAGAGTAGAAAAGCATCAGAAAGAAAAGTTGATATCAATACCAAAAATAAAGTTTTAAATTTTTACGCCAAATTACTTGATAAAGAAAAAAAATTGATTCTAAAAGAAAACTTAAAAGATGTTAAATTTGCTAAAAATAAAGGAATTAAAGAAAACCTAATTAGAAGACTTGAGATAGATGAAATAAAACTAAAAAATATTAGCAACTCTATAAATAAAATTTCTAAACTTAAAGACCCTGTAAATGTAACTCTAAAAAAATGGAGTAGACCTAATGGATTAAATATTAAAAGAGTGACAATACCAATTGGTGTTATTGGCGTTATTTTTGAAAGCAGACCCAATGTAACATCTGATGTAGCAGGTCTGTGCTTCAAGTCTGGTAATGCAGTAATTCTAAAAGGTGGATCAGAGGCTATAAATACCAACAGAATTTTAGCAAAATTATTTCGACTAGCTCTAAAAAAAAATAATGTTGATGAAAATTACATTCAATTTGTAGACTCTAAAGACAGAAAAATGGTTGATATCATGCTTTCCAAAATGAAAAAATACATTGATGTAATAATTCCTAGAGGTGGAAAAAACTTAGTTAAAAGAGTTCAAGAGTTTTCTACAGTTCCTATAATTGGTCACTTAGAAGGTATTTGTCATACGTTTGTTGACAAAGACGCAGAATTAAAAATGGCATCAAATATTGTCTATAATGCAAAATTAAGAAATACAGCAATTTGTGGTGCCACTGAAACTATTTTGCTTCATGAAAAAATAGTTAAAAAATTTTGCAATCCAATTTTAAAAAAACTTGAAGATGAAAATTGTAAAATATATGGCGATAATATCTTAAGGAAATATTATAAAGGTAAGGTTTATCCTGCTAAAGAAAAAGATTGGTCTACAGAATATTTGACAGCTGCTGTATCAGTTAAAGTTGTTAAAAGCTCTGAAGAAGCTATCAATCATATAAACAAATATGGAACCATGCATACTGACTCAATTATTACTAAAAATAAAAAAACAGCTAATAAATTTTTAAAAAATGTAAAAAGTTCTATTGCAATGCATAATACTTCAACACAATTTGCTGATGGTGGTGAATTTGGATTTGGTGGTGAAGTAGGAATATCAACAAATACACTTCCTCCAAGAGGTCCTGTTGGTTTAGAACAATTAGTTTCATACAAATATGAAATTTCAAGTAAAGGAAAAATAAGAAAATAATTTAAATATTAAAATGAAAATTGGAATTTTAGGAGGTTCATTTGATCCAGCACACAAAGGTCATCTAGCAATATCTAAAGAAGCTAAAAAAAGATTTAAACTTGAAAAAATTATTTGGGCAGTAACAAAAAAAAATCCACTAAAAGCTGAAAGCAAGACACCAATATCAAAAAGGATAAAGGATTGTAAAAAAATAATAGGATTAAATTCTTTTATAAAAGCAAAATTTTATGAAAATATTATCAAATCAAACAAGACCATTGATTTAATCAACTATCTGAAAAAGAATAAAAACATTGAAATTTTTTTTTTAATGGGAGCAGATAACTTAATCAACTTTCACAAATGGTTTAAGTCTGAATTAATTTCACAAAAATGTAATATTATTGTATTCGATCGTCATGGTTATAAAAAAAATTCTTTAAAATCAAAGACATTTAAGAAACTAAATAATAAAGCACTTACATTTGTCGAGTTTAAAAAAGTCAACATTTCATCTTCTCAATTAAGAAAAATTTGATAGTCTGATCATAATTAATGGATAAAATTTCAGATCTTAAAACAGTTGTAATAAACACACTGGATCTCAATAAAGCTCAGGATATTGTTACCATTGACCTTAAGGACAAAAGTTCAATGGCTGATTATATGATAATTGCTAGTGGCACCTCTTCAAGACATATTCAATCCTTATCCGAACAAGTTTTAGAAAAGTTAAAAGACAATGGTATTAAAAATTCTAAAATAGAAGGCAAAGAAAGTGCTGAGTGGAAACTAGTTGATGGTATTGATTTAATTGTTCATATTTTTCATCCAGAGAAAAGAAAGTTTTATGAGCTTGAAAAAATTTGGTCAGAATTAATCCCAAAAGAAAAGGTTATCATATGAAAAAAATTCAATTTTATTTTTTAGTTTTTTTATCTTCTTTTTTTTTTTCATATTCAGTAAATTCAGCTGAAATAGATATTTATAAAAAAATTGATTTATTTGGTGAAGTCCTCGAAAAAATTAACAAACAATATGTAGATGAAATTGATCAGTCTGAAGGTATGGATTCAGCCATTAATGGTCTTCTTCAATCACTTGATCCTTATTCATCTTATATGTCACCAGAGATATTTCAGGAAATGCAAACAGAAACTAGTGGAGAGTTTGGTGGTCTTGGAATTGAAGTAAGTATGGAAGCTGGGGTAGTAAAAGTCATTACTCCTATAGATGATACACCTGCATCGAAAGCAGGAATTAAAGCTGGAGACTATATTGTAAAAATAGACAATGTTCAGGTACAAGGAAAATCATTGAGTGAAGCAGTTGACCTTATGAGAGGTCTTGTCGGTACTGAAATTGAACTTACTGTAAGAAGACGTGGAGAAAAAAAAGCTCTTACATTTAAAATAACAAGGGAAATAATTGAAATTCAATCAGTTAAATCAGACCTTTTAGAAAACAACATTGGTTACATCCGATTAACTTCTTTCAATGATAATAGTAGTGATCAAATAAAAGAAAAAATCAAAAAGTTAAAAGAAAATGAAAACTTAAAAGCATTTATCTTAGATCTAAGAAATAATCCTGGTGGACTATTAACTCAAGCAATAAAAATTTCAGACTTTTTTTTAGATAATGGAGAAATAGTTTCGACAAAAAGTAGAAAAAAATCAGAAAATAGAAAATGGTTTGCTAGAAAGGGAGATATTACTGATGGAAAAACTTTAGTAGTATTGATTAATTATGGTTCTGCCTCAGCATCAGAAATTGTTGCGGGTGCACTTAAAGATCACAAAAGAGCTATATTAATTGGAGAGAATAGTTATGGTAAAGGATCTGTGCAGTCAATTATTCCTTTAAAAAATAAAGGAGCTATAAGATTAACAGTTGCAAAATATTACCTTCCATCTGGAAAATCTATATCTGAAGTTGGTGTAAGACCAGATATCGAAGTAAATGAAGAAGGTGATGATTTTAGAATTAAAACTGATACTGATAATCAATTAAATTACGCAATAAAACTACTTAACGGTTAATATGAATAAGAACTTTAGTGAACTACCCTTGAGAACTGGGGTGGGAATAATTTTGCTAAATAATGAAAATAAAGTTTTCATAGCAAGACGAATAGATAATGCAAAAAAATTTTGGCAAATGCCACAAGGAGGAGTTGATGAAGGTGAGGATTTTTTACAAGCAGCTTATAGAGAACTAGAAGAAGAAACTAGTGTAAAAAGTGTTGAATTAATAAAAGAGTTAGATGGTACAATTACCTATGAACTTCCTGATCGTTTATTAGGAATTATTTGGAAAGGTAAATACAAAGGCCAAAAGCAAAAATGGTTTTTAATGAAATTTACTGGAGATGAAAAAGAAATTGATATTAAAACTAAAAATCCAGAGTTTTTAGATTGGAAATGGATAGACCTTGATCAAATTACAGAAGTAGTAGTCGATTTTAAACTACACGTTTATAAAGAACTTCAAGAAAAAGTTAGAAAAATTATTAATTAAGAGATCTTAATACTTCAATTTTTTGATCAACTAAATATTTTGATTGATCAGAAATATCAGGCTTACCTGCTTCCTCTTCAGCCAATTTGAGTAAGTCTTGTTGTTTAGACTTATCTAAATCTGTAAGATTAAAAATTGAGCTAGTTAAAATTGATAAATTATTATTTTTAAACTCAACAATCCCATCCTCAACATAATAGTTTTCATCTCCAGATTTAGATAAAATTTTAATAATTCCAGGTTTTAAAAATGAGATAATAGAAATGTGATCTTTAAGTATACCCATTTCTCCTTCAAAAGCAGGCACAACAACTTCTGAAACATCCTCTTTAACCAAAAAAGATTTTTCTGGGTTTACTATCTCAATCTTAAACTCTTCACTCATTAAGCAGCAGCTTCCTTGGCCATTTTATCAGCTTTTTCTATCGCCTCTTCTATCGTTCCAACCATATAAAAAGCAGCTTCTGGTAAATGATCATAATCACCTTTACAAATAGCAGCAAAGCCTTTGATTGTTGAATCTAGATCAACTAACTTACCAGGAGAACCAGTAAATACTTCTGCAACAAAGAATGGCTGAGATAAGAATCTTTGTATTTTTCTAGCTCTAGCTACAACTAATTTGTCTTCTTCAGATAATTCATCCATACCTAAAATGGCGATAATATCTTGTAAAGATTTATAAGTTTGTAAGATTTTTTGAACTTCTCTAGCAACTCTGTAATGCTCATCACCAACAATTCTTGGGTCCAAAATTCTTGAAGTAGAATCAAGCGGGTCAACTGCAGGATAAATACCTATCTCCGCAATTTGTCTTGAAAGAACGGTAGTTGCATCCAAGTGAGCAAATGAAGTTGCTGGCGCAGGGTCAGTTAAGTCATCAGCTGGTACATAAATAGCCTGTACTGAAGTAATTGATCCTTTGTTAGTAGTTGTAATTCTTTCCTGAAGGTTACCCATATCAGTTGCAAGTGTAGGCTGATAACCTACCGCAGAGGGTATTCTTCCCAATAGAGCTGATACCTCAGAACCTGCTTGTGTAAATCTGAAAATGTTATCTACGAAGAAAAGAACGTCTTGACCTTCTTGATCTCTAAAATACTCTGCTACAGTTAATCCTGTTAGTGCAACTCTAGCTCTAGCTCCTGGAGGTTCATTCATTTGTCCATAAACTAATGCAGCTTTAGATCCAGCTCCATCTTTTTTGATTACACCTGAGTCTATCATCTCGTGATATAAATCATTTCCTTCTCTAGTTCTTTCTCCAACACCTGCAAAAACTGAAAATCCACCATGTGCTTTTGCAACGTTGTTAATTAATTCCATAATCAGAACTGTTTTTCCAACTCCAGCTCCACCGAATAGTCCAATTTTTCCACCTTTTGCATATGGAGCAAGTAGATCAATTACTTTAATACCTGTAACCAAGATTTCTGTTTCAGTTGACTGTTCATTAAACTCAGGAGCAGCTCTGTGAATAGGCCAAGTTTCTTTTGTTTTAACTTCTCCTCTTTCATCAATTGGCTCTCCAATAACATTAATAATTCTTCCTAATGTCTCAGGTCCAACAGGTACTTGGATCGGTTCATTAGTATCAATTACTTCATCGCCTCTTTTTAATCCTTCAGTGGCATCCATTGCAATTGTTCTAACAGTAGACTCTCCTAAGTGCTGAGCAACCTCTAAAACTAGTCTGTTGTCTCCATTTTTACATTCTAAGGCTGTTAAAATTTTTGGAAGATTTCCATCAAATTTTACGTCTACTACTGCTCCAATAACTTGTGTAATTATTCCTTTGCTCATAATTATAAACTCTCTGCTCCTGATATGATTTCTATTAGTTCTTTAGTAATTGCTGCTTGACGACTTCTATTATACTCAATAGTAAGCTTGTCAACCATTTCACCTGCGTTCCGGGTTGCGTTATCCATTGCACTCATTCTTGAGCCCTGTTCACTAGCTGAATTCTCCAACATTGCCTTAAATATTTGTGTTGAAATATTTTTTGGTAATAAATTGCTTAAAATTTCATCTTCATCTGGTTCAAACTCATAACTATCCTCAGATTTCTCTTCTTCTGAATTTTCAACATTCAAAGGGATTATTTGTTGTGCTTGAGGAATTTGCGTGATTACATTTTTGAATTGATTATAAAAAATAGTACAAACATCAAACTCTTCAGCTTCAAATTTTTCTATAACCATTTTACCAACTTTTTCTGCATCAAAATAATTAGCATGTTTAGATTCTTTGAATGAAATATTTGCGATTATTTTGTCACCATATGCTCTTTTAAGTTGGTCATTACCTTTAGAACCTACAGTAATAATCTTTAAATCTTTTCCTTCATCTACAAGTTTTGCAAAATAGCTTTTAGCTTTTTTAATTATGTTTGAATTAAATCCACCACATAGACCTCTGTCTGAAGTCATCACAACACAAAGATGTACTTTATCATTACCTGATCCAGATAATAATTTTGGAGCATTTTCTTTATCTGAAATCCCACTAGAAAGATTAAGAATAATATTATTCATTTTTTCAGAATAAGGTCTTCCCTTCTCAGCACTTTCCTGGGCTCTTCTAAGTTTTGCCGCCGCTACCATCTTCATAGCTTTTGTAATTTTCTGTGTAGATTTTACACTAGCTATTCTTTTTTTAAGGTCGTCTAAACTTGCCATAATAAATTAAGATTTAAAATTTTCCTTTAACTGAGTAATTACTTCAATTAATAATTTTTCTTTATCGTCTTCAAGTTTACCTGAACTTTGAATTGATTCGATTATTTCAGGTTTGTCAGACTTACATTTCTCAATGATTTTGTTTTCAAACTCAGCAATATCTTTTAATTCAATATCATCCAAATACCCCTTTACTCCACAGAAGACCGAAATAACTTGCTCAGCTACTGTCATTGGCGAATATTGTTTTTGTTTAAGAAGTTCAGTTAATTTTGATCCTCTATTTAAAAGTTGTTGTGTTGATGCATCTAAATCAGAACCAAACTGAGCAAAAGCAGCCATCTCTCTATACTGTGCTAATTCTAGTTTCATTGATCCAGAAACTTTTTTCATCGCTTTTGTTTGTGCCGAAGAACCAACCCTAGAAACAGATAAACCTACGTTGATAGCAGGTCTAATCCCTTGGTTAAAAAGTTCAGTTTCTAAGAAAATTTGACCATCTGTAATCGAGATTACGTTAGTTGGAATAAACGCTGACACGTCACCACCTTGTGTTTCAATAATTGGAAGTGCTGTTAAAGAACCTCCACCATGTTCATCGCTTAATTTCGCAGCTCTTTCTAACAATCTACTGTGTAGATAGAATACATCACCAGGGTAAGCTTCACGTCCTGGAGGTCTTCTTAAAAGTAGAGACATCTGTCTATAAGCAACAGCCTGCTTAGATAAATCGTCATAAATTATTAATCCATGCATTCCATTATCTCTAAAATATTCACCCATTGCACACCCTGTGTAAGGCGCTAAAAACTGAAGGGGCGCAGAGTCAGATGCTGTTGCTGCAACAATTGTTGTGTACTCCATTGCTCCAGCTTCTTCTAATGTTTTTTGAATTTGTCTTACTGTTGATCTTTTTTGACCAATCGCAACATAAATACAATAAAGTTTTTGTTTCTCGTCACCAGACTCATTAATTTTCTTTTGGTTAATAATTGCATCGATTGCAACCGCAGTTTTACCTGTTTGTCTATCACCAATAATTAACTCACGCTGTCCTCTTCCAACTGGCACCAAACTATCAATAGATTTCAAGCCTGTTTGCATAGGCTCACTAACTGACTGTCTTGGAATAATTCCTGGAGCTTTAACTTCAACTCTGCTTTTTTTAACACTTCTATCTAAAGGTCCTTTACCATCAATTGGATTTCCCAATCCATCAACAACTCTACCTAACAATTCTTTTCCAACTGGAGTATCAACAATGTTTCCAGTTCTTTTAACTGTATCACCTTCTTTAATATTTCTGTCATCTCCAAAAATTACAACACCAACATTTTCACTTTCTAAGTTTAAAGCCATACCTTTGGAACCATCAGCAAACTCTACCATTTCTCCAGCCTGAACATTATCAAGACCATAAATTCTAGCGATACCATCTCCTACTGATAATACTTGCCCAACTTCGGTTACTTCTGCTTTATCACCAAAATTTTTAATTTGTTCTTTTAGTATCTTTGTTACTTCTGAAGGATTTATTTCCATTTA
>JAOHFB010000070.1 GCA_028097785.1 Candidatus Pelagibacter sp.
GGTTTTCTAAACCGAGGGTCGCACGTTCGAGTCGTGCAGGGCGCACCATCATCAATATATATTCCTGTATTTTTTTTTAGCACTATATGTAGTTAAAATTGTTCTAATATTAGGAATTTTCCTTTGATGAACGTTATATAATGATAGAAAGTTGATCTGATTCAAATTTATTTTGAATTATTTGTTAACAAATAAAAATAACTAAAAGGAAGAATAATGTTTAAATACTTAAAACAATTAACTTCTTTAGTGGCAATGGTTGCTGTGTTGTTTACTTTTACAACAGAGACTATGGCTGCTAAAAAATCTAAGACACTTAAAAACACTCAGAAGAAGGGTTTTGTAAGATGTGGTGTATCTCAAGGTCTACCAGGATTTTCTAATGCTGACGCTGCAGGAAATTGGACTGGAATTGACGTTGATGTATGTAGAGCAGTAGCTGCTGCAGTACTAGGTGATGCAAACAAAGTTAAGTTTACACCATTAAGTGCTAAAGAAAGATTTACAGCTTTAACTTCTGGTGAGATTGATATCTTAGCTAGAAACACAACTTGGACTCTATCTAGAGATGCTGACATCGGACTAACTTTCGTTGGAGTAAACTTCTACGACGGTCAAGGTTTCATGGTTAGAAAAAACTCTGGAATTACTTCAACAAGCCAATTCAAAAATGGAATCTCAGCTTGTACTAACATTGGTACAACAACTGAGTTAAACATGAGAGACTTCTTTAATTCTAAAGGAATTTCTTACACTCCAGTTGCTTTTGAAAAAGCTGATGAAGTTGTAGCTGCTTATGACTCTGGTAGATGTGATACTTACACTACTGATAAATCAGGTTTAGCTGCACAAAGAACTAAAATGAGTAACCCAGATGATCACATCGTATTACCTGAAACTATTTCAAAAGAGCCATTAGGCCCTGTTGTTAGACAAGGTGATTCAGTATGGGAAGACATCGTAAGATGGTCTTTAAATACTATGATCGAAGCTGAGGAGTACGGTGTTACTTCTGCAAATGCTGACATGATGAAAACTTCAGAAAACCCACAAATCAAAAGATTAGTTGGTGCTGAAGGTGAAATGGGTGCTGCATTCGGTTTAGATAACGAGTGGAACTTAAGAATTATCAAACAAGTTGGAAACTATGGTGAAAGTTATAAGAGAAATATAGCTGACACTGGTATTTTACCAGACAGAGGTCCAAATGAATTATGGACTAAAGGTGGTATTTTATACGTTCCACCAGCAAGATAATTAATAGTTATAAATTGATAAAAAGGGCTAGATTTATCTAGCCCTTTTTTTATAGTATCCCACAAAATGAAATTTAAAAAAATACTTCCCCAATTCCTAACATTACTTTTTATAGTTTTGATATTTGGCTTCTTTACAATGAATGCCCAAATAAATATGGATAATAGAGGTATTGAATTTGGTTTTGGTTTTTTATCTCAAGCAGCTTCTTTTGATATTCAATTTTCTTTAATTGATTATGATGGATCAAGATCATATGCACGTGCGTACTTAGTTGGATTATTAAACACTTTACTTGTGTCTTTTATAGGTATTATTTTATGTACAATTTTAGGAGTGATAATTGGTGTAGCAAGGTTATCACCAAATTATTTAATCAACAAAACTGCAAGCTTTTATGTGGAATTTTTTAGAAATGTTCCATTGCTATTACAAATATTTTTTTGGTATTTTGCAGCTTTAAGAGCTTTACCAATGCCAGAGGATGCTCCATTAATATTTGGCTCATCTTATATGACCATTAAAGGTCTATATACTGTTGCCCCGGTTTGGAATAATTTTGATGTATTTTTTATTGCTCTAATCATTGCATTAGTAGTCATTTATTTTTTCAATAAATTTGCAAAAAGAAAACAAGAAGAAGAAGGTAAACAGTATCCAAAATTTTTAATTTCTTTAGGAATATTTATTATTTTACCAGCTTTAACATTTATAATTGGAGGAGTTGATTTATCCTGGAGTTTTCCTGAACTTAAACAATTAGCTAAAACCTCTTTTACTTATGAAGGTGGACTTGGAATACCGCCTGAATTAATAGCTTTAACTTTAGCTCTTACACTTTATACAGCAACTTTTATTGCAGAAAATGTCAGAGCAGGTATTCAGGGTGTAGGCAAAGGTCAAAAAGAGGCGGCAGCTTCAATCGGTTTAACACCAAGCCAAGTCTTAAAATTAATCGTAATGCCTCAAGCATTAAGAATTATTATACCACCAACAACTAACCAATATTTAAACTTAACTAAAAACTCATCGTTAGCGGCTGCAATTGCTTATCCGGATTTAGTTTTAGTATTTGCTGGTACAGCAATGATGCAAACTGGAAGAGCAATAGAAATTGTTGCAATTACTATGGCAACTTATTTAACAATTAGTTTAGCTATCTCAGCATTTATGAACTGGTACAATAAGAGAATTGCGATACAG
>JAOHFB010000071.1 GCA_028097785.1 Candidatus Pelagibacter sp.
GAAGATTGTTTTTGATGTTGCAAATTTTTATAAAAGTTCAAAAAATTATGAAAAAGCAATTGAATATTATACTAAAATTATTTCATCCTTAGATGATAACTCAGAGATCAAATCTGATTTATTATATAGAAGAGGCGGCAGTTATGAACGATTAGGGGATTATCAAAAAGCTGATGAAGATTTAAAATATTCATTAAAAATTAATCCAGATGATGCTTATGTTTTGAATTACTTAGCCTATTCATGGTTAGAGCGGGATTATAAAATTGATCAAGCGATGGAAATGTTAGAAAAAGCATATGCTCTAAGAAGTAATGATCCTTATATTACAGACTCGATAGGGTGGGCGTATTATTTAATAGAAAATTATATTGAAGCAGAAAAATATATTAAAAAAGCAGTTGAACTAATGCCCGAAGATCCAACTGTTAATGATCACTATGGCGATATTTTATGGAAATTAAATAGAAATATTCAAGCCAGATATTTTTGGAACTATGTCCTAAGTTTAGATGACGCAGATGAAGATATTAAAAAAAAGATAAATATAAAAATTATAGAAGGTCTCCATAATTCTTGATGAAAATCTATGAAGTAAAATCATTTGCTAAGATCAATTTAGCTTTACATGTTACTGGCAAACTTGCCAACCTTCACAAAATTGAGAGTGTTGTTAATTTTATCGACTTACATGATAAGATATTTATCAAAAAAATTGATAGTAATAAGCACAATATTTCTTTCATAGGTAATTTTTCAAAAAATATAAAAAAAGATAATACGGTTAGTAAACTATTTAAAGTTTTAGAAGACAAAAAAATTTTAAATAATAAAAAATTTCAAATTAAGATTAAAAAAAATATCCCTCACGAAGCAGGTCTTGGAGGAGGGTCGATGAACGCCGCTACAATTCTAAATTTCTTAATTCAAAAAAAATTTATTAAGATTAATCAAAAAAAAATTATACAAATTTCAAAATTAATAGGCTCTGATGTAATTTTGGGTATTAATCCAAAGAGTGCAATTTTATCATCAAATGGGATTGTTAAAAAATTTTCAAAAACTTCGAGGTTTAATATTTTACTTATCCGTCCAAATTTTGGATGCTCTACAAAAAAAATTTATTCAGGAGTAAAAGATTTTAGTAAACCTATATTGAATAATCCTCGAAAAAATATGATGAATTTAAAGTCTTTATTAAAATATAAAAATGACTTAGAAAAAATTGCATTTACAAAGTACCCAAAGCTTAAAATATTAAAAGCTTTTTTAGAAAATTTAAACCAACCCTTATTCGTAAGAATGACTGGATCTGGTTCAGTTATAGTTGCGTATTATCAAAAAAAACAAGATTGCAAATTAGCAAAAGTTAGATTTAAAAGAAAATTTAAAAATTATTGGTGCAATATATCAAAAACTATATAAATTTTATTTTTTTGTGTTATATGAAAGCAAGATTGGGGCGTAGCCAAGTGGTAAGGCACTGGTTTTTGGTACCGGCATCCTAGGTTCGAATCCTAGCGCCCCAGCCACATATGGATAACTTTTTAGATAAAATTTTTTTTAGATCTCGTAATCTTGATTATATAAGTCAAAATCTTATTAATTTAACAAATCAAACTCCCGCAAATAAAATCTTTGAAGCACTTAATACTTACTCTCATAATAGTGAAGTGAGATACGTTGGAGGTTGTGTAAGAAAGATCATTAAAAAACAAATCGTTGATGATATTGATTTAGCCACAAATTTAAAACCTAGTGAAGTTTGTGATGCACTTAAAAAAAAAGAAATTAATTATTATGAAACTGGTATTGAGCATGGAACAGTCACTGCGATAATCGACAATAATAAATATGAAATTACTTCTTTGAGAAAAGATATTTCTACAGATGGACGACATGCAAAAGTAGAATTTTCTATTGATTGGAAGGAAGATGCAGCTAGAAGAGATTTTTCCATTAATTCAATTTATTCAGATAAAGATGGAAATTTGTTTGATCCTTATAATGGCAAGAAAGATCTTGAGGAAGGTAATGTTAATTTTATTGGAGATGCAGAAAGTAGAGTAAAAGAAGATTACTTACGTATTCTTAGGTACGTAAGATTTTTTATAAATTATTCTAATCAAAGCCATGATCCAAAAATAATTAAGATTATTAAAAAAAATATTGGTGGTGTTTCCAAATTATCATCAGAGAGATTATTAGATGAATTCAAAAAATTAACAAAATCAGAGGCATTCTTAAAAATATTTAATAACAAAACTTGTTTAGAGTTAATAAAAATAATTTTCCCTCAACTTACAAACTTAGACAATTTTATAAAATTAAATTCTCATGCTAAAGAAAATTTATCTAA
>JAOHFB010000072.1 GCA_028097785.1 Candidatus Pelagibacter sp.
TCAGATGTTTCTATTTTATCTTGTTCAGCAATAAAATTATTGTCATCCTCAATAGCTTTTTTGTTCCACTTATTTTTAATACTGCCAGTACCGGCTGGAACTAATCTACCAACGATAACATTCTCTTTTAAGCCATTTAATGGATCAACTTTACCTTTAATTGCTGCATCAGTTAAAACTCTTGTAGTTTCTTGGAATGAAGCAGCTGATATAAATGACTCAGTTTGTAAAGAAGCTTTAGTAATACCCATCAATACACGTTCACCAACAGCTGGTGTTTTACCTTCGGCAACAAGTTTTTCATTAGTATTATCAAATTTTATTCTATCAATAACTTCGCCTGGTAAATAATTAGAATCACCAGACACTTTAACTTCAACTTTTTTAAGCATTTGTCTTAATATAGTTTCAATATGTTTGTCATTTATAATTACACCTTGTAATCTATAGACTTCTTGAACTTGGTTAACAAAGTATTCTGTTAATTCTTTAATTCCTAATACTCTTAAAATATCATGAGGCAAAGGTTGTCCATCAAGTAAGTATTCACCCTTTTGAATTCTTTCACCTGGGTTAAAATTGATATGTTTACCTTTTGGAATTAAATAATTTGAAGGTTCGGCCCCATCTTCTGGAACAATTGAAACTCTTTGTTTTCCTCTAACCTCTTTACCAAATACCACTTGTCCATCATTTTCAGCAATGATAGCACTATCTTTAGCTTTTCTTGCTTCAAATAATTCAGCAACTCTTGGTAGACCCCCTGTAATATCTTTTGTTTTAGTAGTTTCTTTTGGAAGTCTTGCAATAACATCTCCAGCAAAAACCTTTTGACCATCTTTAATAGAAAGAATTGAATCAGGCACTAGATAATATCTTGCTTCATTATCATCAGCTTTTTTAATTACATTTCCTTTTTCATCTCTAAGAGTAATTCTAGGTTTTAAATCTGTGCTTTTAGATTGTGCTCTCCAATCAATCACCGATTTAGAGGAAATACCTGTCGCGTCATCGGTAGTTTCTTGAATTGAAACTCCATCAATTAAATCAACAAAACTAGCAGTTCCACTTTTTTCAGCTATTACTGGAGTTGTGTATGGATCCCATTCACAAATTTTTGTATTAGCTTTAATTTTATCACCATTATTAAAAAATAATCTTGATCCATAGGCAACTTTATAAACAGCAATTTGTACTCCATTATCATCTTCAATTGATAACTGAGTATTTCTACCCATAACAATTAAGTTTTTCTTAGAGTCTTCTAAAATATTTGAGTTTAAAATCTTGAGTGTGCCTTCATTTTTACTTACTATTTGAGACTCTTGTTTAACTGATGCTGTTCCACCAACGTGGAAAGTTCTCATAGTTAACTGAGTACCTGGTTCACCAATTGATTGAGCAGAGATCATACCAATCGCTTCTCCAACGTGCACCATTTTACCTCTAGAAAGGTCTCTTCCATAACATGTTGAGCAAACACCTTCTTTTGAACTACATGTCATTACTGAGTAAACTTTTATCGATTTAACACCTGCTGCATCAATTAGATCACAACCTGCTTCATCAATCATTTTTGATTTTTTAATTACAACTTCACCTGTAAGTGGATTTTTAACATCAGCTGCAGCAACTCTGCCTAAAGCTCTTTCAGATAAACTTACAACAACATTTCCACCTTCTAAAATTTCTGAAAGTTCAATAAATCCTGGATCATCACATTGAACTTTAGTAATTGTTAAATCTTGAGCAACATCACAAAGCCTTCTAGTCAAATAACCTGAGCTTGCAGTTTTAAGGGCTGTATCAGCAAGACCTTTTCTAGCTCCGTGAGTAGAATTAAAATATTCTAAGGCTGTTAAACCTTCTTTGAAGTTTGAGATAATTGGGCTTTCGATAATTTCACCTGAAGGTTTTGCAATCAAACCCCTCATACCAGCTAGCTGTTTCATTTGTGCTGCTGATCCTCTAGCGCCACTATCAGCCATCATATAAACAGAATTAATTTTTAAACCTTCTGGAGTTTTTTCAGTGGCAGAAATACCCTTCATCATTTCACCTGCAACTTTATCGGTACATTTTGACCAAGCGTCTACTACTTTGTTATACTTCTCACCCCTTGTGATTAAGCCTTCTGAATATTGATTTTCATAATCTGCTATTAATCCTTTTGTGTCTTCAATTAGTTGAGTTTTACTCTCTGGAATTACTAGGTCATCTTTTCCAAATGAAATTCCAGCTTTGAATGCATGCTTAAATCCTAAATCTTTTAATTTGTCACAAAATATAACTGT
>JAOHFB010000074.1 GCA_028097785.1 Candidatus Pelagibacter sp.
AAAGTTTTATCCGGTGGAGAAAGAAGGTTGTTAGAAATCTCCAGAGCATTAGTTATGAAGCCATCAGTATTGCTTGTTGACGAACCATCAATTGGTTTAGAGCCAAGGTATATTGACATGGTTTTTGAAATCTTAAGAGATCTTCAACAAAACGAAAAAAAAACAATTATTTTAGTAGAACAAAATGCCAAAAAGGGATTAGAGTTTGCAGATATAGGCTATGTTTTAGTATCTGGACAAACCGCAATTGCTGGCAAAGGGGATGATTTACTAAAAAACCCTGATGTTGGTAGATTATTCCTTGGTGGATAATGGTAAATAAAGAATTTTTCTTTAAAGGTTTTAAATCTATTTTAGCTCCAGATAGCCCGGCACTTGCACTTGGCTGTTGTTTTATCGCAATCGGTGCACTTCTTAAAAATTTAGGCTTTAATATTCAGGAAAGCATTTTTTCAACTATGCTTACTTATGCTTTACCTGGCTCATTAGTAATGGCTGAGTCGTTATTAGTTGGAGCGTCATTACTTAATATTTTTTTAGCAGTTTGGTTTGTTAATGCTAGGCTTTATCCAATGGCAGTCTCATTATTTCCATTAATGATGCATGAAAGTCAACCAAGATGGAAATATTATTTTTCATGTCATTTTATTGCAGTCTCCGCATGGCTAATAATGAAAAGTAAATATAAAGAAATTGATAAAAAATTCAGAATTGATTTTTGGATTGGAATTGGGTGTGCAACTTGGACTACAGCAGTTATAGGCACTTTTATTGGATTTTATGCATCTGATTACTTAGATAAAAATATGATGATGGGTTTAGCAATTTTAAATCCAATTTACTTTTTATGTATGATGGTAGGAGCAATGAAAACAATTCAAATAGCAGCGTCTGTAGTATTAGGATTATTATTGGGACCAATATTCTATTTTTTATCTCCTGAATGGTCAATTTTACTTGGTGGACTTGTTGGTGGAACTATTGCTTATTTAATAGGAGAACTAAATGTCAACTAGCATAGTACTTGCAATTTTAGTTACATCGTTAGCAACATTCTCTTCTAGATTATTAGGAGCTATTTCTTCTGAGGGAATAAAAGAGACTTCAAAATTATTTAGATATTTTAATTGTCTTGCATATTCAACATTAGCTGCCTTGATCGCTAGAACAATTATTTTTCCTGTTGGAGTATTATCTGATGCTAGCTATTTAAGTAGAGCAACTGTAGTATTATTTTGCTTATTTATATTCTTTATATCTAAAAGAAATTTTGTTTATCCAACAGTAATTTCTGCTATCATGATGGCTTTATTAAGTGGGTATTTATAATGGAAAAAATTGCTGGTCTAACAATTTCAGAACACAATAATTCAAAAAGAATAATTAATATTGATATTGAAAATGAAATTTTAGATAAATTAATATTTCCATTTAACAAGTTTGATATCACTGCACTAGAATATAAACCATTCACACGTTTTACTTTAGCTAAAAGTCTAGATGATCTTACATCTAATAAATTAGGCAAATTAATGAATAAGATAATAAGAGATCGAGAAACAGGTTGTTTTATTATTGGTCCTAAGAATATTAATTCTAAAATTGATCATAACTTTTTAGTTAAATTATCTACTGCTATTGCTCATTTGATTGGAATTCCAAACCATGACTCAATGGCTGGAAAATATTATGCAAGATTTACTGTTAAGCATGAGGATAAAAGTGACTCGTATTTAAGAAAAGCTTATACAAATATGGATCTCCATACAGATGGAACTTATGTTAAAGAAGTTACAGATTGGTTATTAATGACTAAAATTGATGAACAAAATGTAGAAGGTGGAGAAACGGCAATGTTACACCTTGATGATTGGGAACATTGTGAGGATTTATATAATGATCCTATTGGTAAACAGAATTTTATTTGGGGTTCACCAAAAAGTAAAAATATAGATTACAAGGTAGAGCATCCAGTATTTTCTTCTGACGCTGATGGCAAACCTACTATTTCTTACATTGATCAATTTCCTGAGCCTAAAAATATGAAACAGGGTAATTTTTTACAAAGATTATCAGATGGTTTAGAAGAAAGTAAAAACAAAGCCATTACCAAATTACCTGTTGGATCTTCAATAATTGCTAATAATTA
>JAOHFB010000073.1 GCA_028097785.1 Candidatus Pelagibacter sp.
TAATAAAATTATCTTTTTTAACATTTATCTGAACCATCCTTTAAGGCCGCTTACACCAGGAGTTTTCTTGTAAATTTCTCTTTCATACGTTGTAAGAGGAAACAATGTTATTGAAAAAAATAAATCTTCTGTAGGTTTTAAGTCTTGGTCTTGATAAAAGCTTTTGTTAAATTTTAATGCGGCAGTTAAACAATCGTTTTTATATTCATAACTGAGATTGTAGTATTCTGTTAAATTAATTTCTTTATTTCTCCTTGTTGAAAACTTTAATGAGTTATTGTCATCAATTTTATATTCTGTAGAATTTGCTAGTAAATGTGTTGTTCCTATTTCATTTCTTTCTTCAATAAAATTAAAAGATGTTACAAAATTATTTATTGAAATTTCTGAATTTATAGAATTTGAATCTATAGTTCTCATATCGTTATCTAATGAAAAATCATAAGTTAAATTAAAATTATCTAACAATTGATAGTCAATTGAACCGAAAAGGTTAGAATTTTTTCTGTTTATCGTTGAGCTTTTTGGAATATCGGCCTCATTTTTATCTCTTAGAATAGTCGCGAGTTTAAATGTTAGATATTTATCTTTCGTATCCTCAGACTCATTTACTTCAAGTTGATCAAATTTATAATCCAAACCAAATGTTAGAGATCTGCCGGCTTCAAAATCGTCTGTAATACCAAGTCTATTAATATCAAATGCACTATCTGCACTGATTATTGATGAAGAATTGCTATAGTCATTCATGTTATTTCCAGGATTCATTCTAAAAGAAATTTTGGGCGTAAGGGTTTCCCTAATCATACTATTTTTTTTTTGAGATTTTATCAAAGGATATGCTGTGTCAATTTTCAAAATAGACATTCCATCTATTTGCGGATTTGAATTGTATATAGGATCGTTTTTCCCGATAGAATTTAAGTTTTTAAAATATAAATTAAAATTACTTTTAAATCCTAGATTTGATGTATAATTATCAGATAGGTAGTTAATATCATTATTGATTGTAGTTCTTAAATTGTTTGTATCTGAAAGCTTGTTGGTACCACTTGAATAAAAATAAAGAGAACCATTTTCAACTTTTTCATCTATTAAATTTGATATATTTTTTGATAAATCATAGTATGGAAAAGTATATTGATATCTGTCACTGTTTTTCTCTCCTAAATTTTCATAAACTTCAATGCCAGTTGTCAAATCTAGACTTTCTTGTTTAAAATAAAGTTTTAGTCTAGAATTCATTGTTGATTGACTGCCAGGCATTGCAGGAGTTTCAAATAAATTATTTTGAAACACTTTTAGATATGTATCATTAGTTACTTTTTCAACTTGGACTTCTAACTGACTTTCTAAAAAGTTAGGGGTTTTAAAATCATTTTTGTATTTTAAAAATAAATGATTAACATTTTTATATTTAACTTTTGAATCGGTAATGGATTTATAATCTCTTAAAAAAGCAAGATCTGCAATAAGAGAAGAGTTTTTACTTTTTTTTCTAAACTCACTTTGTAAAATATATTTTTCTTTTTCAAATTTTTTAATTTTTTCAAATAACGTTGGTTTGAATGTTATATCTTTGTCGTGACCAAGGGTTTTAAAGTAAGGAATGTATAATGATGAACCTAATGTTTCAGAATTGTTAAATTGAGGCTGCAAAAAGCCACTTCTTCTTTTTACAGAGGGATCGGGGTGAAAAAATTTGGGAAAGTACAAAACTGGTACATTATAAATCTTTAAAATTGCATTTTTATAGATCATATTTTTTTTTATTTTATCGTTTGTTATTTTTTCTGCTTTGATGCTCCAAGGTGGACAATCATCATTAAGCTTACAGCTAGTGAAAAGCCCATTGTGTATAATAATTTCTCTCTCATTACTTGATGAAGAAGAGCCATATATTCTAGGATCATTATTATTATCACCAAATACTTCCTTATGAATTTTAATTTTAGTTTCTTTAGCTATATGGCTTTTATCTTTAAAATTAAAAAAACCCTCTGAGAAGTAATATTTATCAATTTTATTTTTATCAACTTTTGCCAAAACTTCTACATTTGTACCTTTAAGAAGCTCTTTATTTAAATTATATAAAAAGTTTTCTAGCTTATAAATATTTCCATTATCATCTTCCACAGTTGAGTATTTTTGTGAATAA
>JAOHFB010000075.1 GCA_028097785.1 Candidatus Pelagibacter sp.
ATGGGATTATTCCTCCATTGTTTGAAAAGAAAGACTTTCATATTCATGTACCAGAAGGTGCAACCCCTAAAGATGGCCCATCTGCAGGAATTGGAATGGTAACTTCGATTGTTTCATCAATTACTGGAATTCCAGTAAGAAGAGATGTTGCAATGACAGGTGAAGTTACTTTAACTGGACAAGTTTTACCGATTGGTGGATTAAAGGAAAAACTTTTAGCGGCTCATAGAGCTGGAATTAAAGAGGTGTTAATACCAAAAGAAAATGAAAAAGATTTGGTAGATATGCCGAAGAAAATTATTGATGATATAAAAATAACACCAGTTGAATTTGCTGACCAAGTTTTAAAAGTTGCTTTGACAAAAGAACTTAAAAGAACTGAGTGGGTTGAGGTCGATATATCTAAAAAAAACGATAAATCTCAAGCTAGTATTCAATAATAATTAATTTACTTTATTTAACTGTTGATGTAATAAGTAGCCTTATTTTGAGGGTGGTTAGCTCAGTTGGTAGAGCATCTCGTTTACACCGAGGGGGTCAAAGGTTCGAGTCCTTTACTACCCACCAAAATAACTAAAGTGGGGGTGTAGCTCAGTTGGTTAGAGCGATCGCCTGTCACGCGATAGGTCGAGGGTTCGAGTCCCTTCACTCCCGCCACTTTCCCCACAATTTTTTTGTTAATATCAATTAAAATGTGACGTATCAGCCCTTCAACAAAAGGGAAAAACTGGTATATAGATTTCCATGTTATCTGAATTTTTAAAAGATTACTTACCAATTATACTATTTTTGATTATAGCATTAGGCCTTAGTTGTGCATTTGTTGTAGTAAACTTTATACTTTCACCAAAAAAACCAGATCCTGAAAAATTATCCGCTTATGAATGTGGATTTGAACCATTTGAAGATTCTAGAATGGAATTTGATGTTCGGTTTTATTTAGTAGCAATTTTATTTATTATTTTTGATTTAGAAATTGCATTTTTATTTCCTTGGGCAATCTCTCTTGGCAATATTGGCATATTAGGATTTTCTTCAATGATGATTTTTTTATTCATACTTACTATTGGTTTCATTTATGAGTGGAAAAAAGGTGCGCTAGATTGGGAATAAAATATTACCATAATGAATAATAAGATAGACCAAGTACCAGAAGAATTTAAAGAACTTGCTAAAGATTTTAGTGAGAACGGATTTATTACAACTTCATTAGATAATTTAATCAACTGGTCAAGATCAGGATCTTTACACTGGATGACTTTCGGACTTGCGTGTTGTGCGGTTGAAATGATGCAAACTGCGATGCCAAGATATGACTTAGAAAGATTTGGTGCAGCACCAAGAGGATCACCAAGGCAATCTGATGTAATGATCGTTGCTGGAACTCTTACAAATAAAATGGCTCCTGCTTTGAGAAAAGTTTATGATCAAATGCCCGAACCAAGATACGTAATATCTATGGGTAGTTGTGCAAATGGAGGAGGTTACTATCATTACTCATATTCAGTAGTTAGAGGATGTGATCGAATTGTACCAGTTGATGTTTATGTTCCTGGATGCCCACCTTCAGCAGAAGCTTTATTGTATGGAATATTACAATTGCAAAAAAAAATAAGAAACAAAGGTTCCTTTATTAGGTAGATATGAACAATTTAGAAGATTTAGAAAAAAAAATAAATTCAGAATTAACAACTAAAATCAATAGTACTGAAATAAAACACAATCAGCTATACATTGAAATAGATAAAGAGGATATAATTGATGTAACTCTTTTCTTAAAAACAAATCAAGAAACTAAATTTAGACAACTAATTGATGTAACGGCTGTTGACTATCCAGAGAATGCTCAAAGATTTAAAATGGTTTATCTATTTTTAAGTCATGAATTTAATCAAAGAATTATTTTAACTTATTTAATAAATGAAAATGAGGTAATTCCATCATTAACAAGTATATTTCCAGCCGCTAATTGGATGGAAAGAGAGGTTTTTGATATGTATGGGGTGTCATTTAAAGATCACCCAGATTTAAGACGAATTT
>JAOHFB010000008.1 GCA_028097785.1 Candidatus Pelagibacter sp.
GTTTACAATTGACTCATATTGTTTTGATACTTTTTCTATTCCATTATCTTTTATTTCATTTTTATGCACTCCATTTGAAATTAATAAAGAGTCATAATTTAAAAGATTTGCACCCTTAATATCTGTATTAAGGTTATCACCGATTGATAAAATTTTTTTATTATTATTGTCTATTGATTGATTATAAACTTCTGGATAGGGCTTACCAAAATACACTACCTCTCCACCCATTTTTTCAAATACCATAGCAACTGATCCGGCACACAACTCTCTTTCACTACCTTTATCAACTATTAAATCTGGATTTGTACAAATCATTTTTTTATTAATATGATTTTCTAATAAATCTTTATAATAATTTAAATCCTGATCATATTCATCGAATAAACCACTACATAAAAGATATTGGCTTTCATTAATATCTTTAGATTTATTGTCTTTAAAGTCATTAAATAAATCAAAATCTCTCGGTGGACCAATATGATAAAATTTTTTTAAAGGATAAAACTTTTTAAGATAATTGAGAGCTGCTTCACCTGAAGTAAAAACTTTGTTTCTATACTTTTCCTCCATACCCATTTTTTCTAAAAATTCTTGAACTGGCTGAATGGGTCTTGGTGCGTTTGTTAATAAAACAAAATTTTTATTGATCTCTAATAATTTTTTTAAAGTGTAAATTGCACCTTCATGAAGTTCTATGCCATTGTGCATTACTCCCCATAGATCTATATAAAAAAGATCATAATTTTCAGCTATGGACTGCAAACCTTCAGAATCTAAATTTTTAGTCATAATTTAAGGTATAAACCATAAAATCCTTAATTTCCTAGGATTTTTCATAACTTATTTTCCATATTAACTTGAAAAAGCTAGGTCAGTATCTATATGAGGCTCATATTTAATAAGGAGAATTTATGAAGTTTAAACCGTTACATGACAGAGTATTAATCGAAGTTCTAGATAGCAGTGAAAAAACTGCTGGTGGAATAATCATCCCAGATACAGCACAAGAAAAACCTCAAGAAGGAAAAGTGGTTGCTGTTGGTGGTGGAGCTAAAACAGAAGATGGAAAATTAATTCCAATGGATGTTAAAGTTGGAGACAAAGTTCTATTTGGCAAGTGGTCAGGAACTGAAGTTAAAATTGATGGTAAAGAATACAGCATAATGAAAGAGTCAGACATTATGGGTATTTCAGGTAAATAATTTAATTTAAAGGAGAAAGTAAAATGGCAAAAATAATTAAATTTGACGCTGAAGCTAGAGCGGCAATGATGAGAGGTGTCAATATTTTAGCTGATACCGTTAAAGTTACTTTAGGTCCAAAAGGCAGAAATGTTGTAATGGATAAATCTTATGGTGCACCAAGAATTACAAAAGATGGTGTTTCAGTTGCTAAAGAAATTGACCTTGAAGATAAATTTGAGAACATGGGTGCTCAGATGGTTAAGGAAGTTGCTAGCAAAACTAATGAAGAAGCTGGTGATGGTACAACTACTGCAACTATTTTAGCTCAAGCAATTGTAAAAGAAGGTGTTAAGTATGTAACTGCTGGCATGAATCCAATGGATGTTAAAAGAGGAATTGATGCAGCTGTTGAGCATGTTAAACAAAACTTAATCTCTTCTGCAAAAAAAGTTAAAGATAGTGATGAAATTGCTCAGGTTGGAACAATTTCTGCAAATGGTGATAAAGAAATCGGAACAATGATTGCAAAAGCGATGCAAAAAGTTGGTAACGAAGGTGTTATTACTGTTGAAGAAGCAAAAGGAATTGACACTGAACTTGATGTTGTCGAAGGTATGCAGTTTGATAGAGGTTATCTATCTCCATACTTTATTACGAACAGTGATAAAATGACAACTGAGTTAGATAATCCTTACATCTTATTACATGAAAGTAAATTAACTAACCTACAGCCAATGGTTCCTTTATTGGAAGCTGTTGTACAATCTGGTAGACCTTTAATGATAATCTCTGAAGATGTTGAGGGAGAAGCATTAGCTACTTTAGTTGTAAACAAACTAAGAGGCGGTCTAAAAGTTGTTGCTGTAAAAGCTCCAGGATTTGGTGATAGAAGAAAAGCTATGCTTGAAGATATTGCTATATTAACTGGTGGCCAAGTAATTTCACAAGATCTTGGAATTAAACTTGAAAACGTTAAACTTGAAGACCTTGGATCTTGTAAAAAGATTAAAGTTGATAAAGATAACAGCACAATAGTTAGTGGTAGTGGAAAAAAATCAGATATCGCAGCAAGATGTGATTCAATTAAAAAACAAGTTGAAGAAACTACATCTGACTACGATAGAGAAAAGCTTCAAGAAAGACTTGCTAAATTAGCAGGTGGAGTTGCGGTTATCAAAGTTGGTGGAGCAACTGAAGTTGAAGTTAAAGAAAGAAAAGATAGAGTTGAAGATGCTCTAAACGCAACTAGAGCTGCTGTTGAAGAAGGAATAGTAGTTGGTGGTGGTTGCGCTCTTTTATATGCATCACAAAGCCTAGACACACTTAAGGTTAAAGGAGATGATCAGAAAGCTGGGGTTGCATTAGTAGCTAAAGCTTTACAGGCTCCTGTTAGACAAATAACTTTAAATGCTGGAGTTGATGGTTCAGTTGTAGTTGGAAAACTTCTAGAACAAAATAAAAAGAGCCAAGGATATGATGCGCAAAATGAAGAGTATGTTGATATGTTTGCAAAAGGTATCATAGATCCTGTTAAAGTTGTAAGAACAGCTCTACAAGATGCTGCTTCTATTTCTGGATTACTAGTAACTACAGAAGCTATGATCGCTGACAAACCAGAAGAAAAAGATGCTGCAGGTGGAATGCCTGGTGGTATGCCTGGTGGAATGGGCGGCATGGGTGGAATGGGTGGAATGGGAATGTAATCCCCTACTCTCAAACAAAAATTCAAAAAGGGCAGTTTTTACTGCCCTTTTTTTTTATTAAGATGTTATAAGATTAAAATATGTCGAAAAGATATAGTGGAAAATCATTTAAAGACTCAAGTGCTAGCAAAAAACCGAAATTAAGCCTTAAAGAAAAAAGAAAACAAAAAAAAGAAAAAACTAAAAAATCTTAGGATCTAACTCTTTTTTTACTATGTTTTTTAAAGCTAAAGCTTTTAGGTCTGCTATTTCTACTTTTAAATTTTTTCTTTCCTTTAAAACCAAAACTTTTTTTCTCTGAGTCTGAAGATGTATTTTCTGAAGGTTTTTTTCCAAAATACTTTGGATTATTTGTAAAACCTGAAGGTTTTATATCACTTTTTTTTGCAAAACTTGATTTTCCTCTAAAGCCAAAAGGTTTTTTTTCTCCATCTCTTGAAGGTCTATCTGATCTATCTTTGCTAAAAGATTTAGGTTTACCTCTGAAACTTGATTTTCCTTTAAAGCCAAAAGGTTTTTTTTCTCCATCTCTTGAAGGTCTATCTGATCTATCTTTGCTAAAAGATTTAGGTTTATCTCTAAAGCTTGAAGTGCGATCTCGTCTATCTTTTCCATAAGATTTTTTTTCATCTCTAGCTTTACTTTTTTTATTATTTGGCCTCTTACCTCTTTTTTTATTTTTTGAGTCTCTTCTTAATCCACTTGGTGCTGATTTAAAGTTTGGATCTATTAATTTATTTATTGAATTCCACATTGATCGGTCATCCGATGTCAAAAAAGTTAATGCGGAACCCTCTGATCCAGCTCTTGCAGTTCTTCCAATTCTATGAATATAATCCTCGGGAACTTGGGGTAGATCATAATTAATTACATGCTGAATCAATGGGATATCAAGACCTCTTGCAGCAACATCTGTTGCTATCAAAATTCTTTTTAATCCTTTTCTAAATGAATTAATAACTCGATCCCTTTTGCTTTGTCTTAAATCTCCATGAATTGCATCAGCAGAATGGCCTTCTTCCTTTAATTTCTTAACCATCTTGTCAGCACCTCTTTTGGTCTTAACAAAAACTAAAATGGAACCTTTTCTTGCCAAAAATTGATCTATTAACTCATCATATTTATTTTCTTTAAAAACTTGAAGTGTTTCCTGTTTAATTTTTGCAATTGGAACTGAAGTATTTCCTGTAGAAATTCTTTCAGGTTTATTGAGATATCTTTCTGAAATTCTTAAAATATCATTAGGTAAAGTTGCAGAAAATAATAGTGTTTGATGATCTTTTGGCACAAATTTTAAAACCATTTCAATTTGTGGAGTAAAACCCATATCCAACATTCTGTCTGTTTCATCTAAAACTAAATACTTTGTTGCGGATAAATTTAAGCTTTTTCTTTTTAAATGATCATTAATTCTACCAGGTGTGCCCACTATTATTCTTGATCTATTACCTAACTGTCTAAGTTGTTTTTGCATAGATTCTCCACCAATAAGTAGAGCCGTTTTAATGTTTATTTTGTCAGATATAATACTTTTAATTGCCTCCATAACTTGGGTAGCTAATTCCCTTGTTGGGCACATAACTAATGCAAAAGCATTTTTATCTAAAATCAATTTATTAATTAATGGAATGCTGAATGCTAATGTTTTTCCCGTTCCTGTTTGTGCTGTTCCTAGAATATCTTTACCTTCTAATGCAGCAGGTATGGCCATTCCTTGTATAGGAGTTGGTTTCGTAAAATTCATTTTATGTAATGAATTTTTTAATGAGTCTTCTATTTTAAGTAATTTAAAATTTTCCATTGAATATTTAGAGAACTAGATAATGATTCTTTGTTGCATCTAATTTTATTGCGATATCTATATGTTTTTAAAACAATCACAAGAAATGAATTTTTTATTAAAGCTTATTTATCAAGCAATTACTGACTTTTTTTAAGTTTTCAATTCAAAGAATTAATGTATAAGAGCCACAATTTATGAGCAACAATATCAGAAACATCACCATCATCGCCCATGTTGACCATGGCAAAACAACCATGATTGATAATTTAATGAAACAAAGTGGATCATTTAGAGAAAATGAAGTTGTTGATGAAAGATTAATGGACTCTGGTGAGTTAGAAAAAGAGAGAGGAATTACTATTCTAGCAAAACCTGCATCAATTAATTGGAAAGACTCAAGAGTAAATATTATAGATACACCTGGTCACAGAGATTTTGCTGCTGAAGTTGAGCGTGTTTTAAGTATGGCAGATGGTGCATTACTTTTAATTGACTCTGCTGAAGGTGTTATGCCACAAACAAAATTTGTATTAGCTAAAGCTCTTAAACAAGGATTAAAACCAATTGTAGTAATCAATAAATTAGATAAAGCAGATCAAAGAGCTAATGAAGTACTAGATGAAACTTTTGATTTATTTGTAAGTTTAGATGCAAATGAAGAGCAATTAGATTTCCCTGTTTTATATGCAAGTGGAAGATCTGGATGGGCAAGTAAAGAAGTTGATGGTCCAAGAGAAAATCTTCATCCATTACTAGATCTTATAATTGAACATGTTAAACCGGCTGAATTAGATAAAACTAAACCCTTTGCTATGCTATCTACTCTATTATATGCGGATAGCTTTTTAGGAAGAAGTTTAGTTGGAAGAATTTCTCAAGGAACTGCAAAAGCTAACCAACCTATTAAGGCGATAAATCTTAAAGGTGAAAAAGTAGATGAAGGTAAATTAACAAAAATTTTTAGATACGAAGGAACAAAAAAAGTTCCTATTGAAATAGGTGAAGCAGGTGACATTGTTGTAATTGCTGGATTAGAAAAAGCTAATGTTGCCGATACTATTTGTGATCCTGAATTAAACGAACCAATCCCAGCAACTCCAATAGATCCCCCTACTATGTCTATTACAATAAGTGTTAACAGTTCACCTTTAGCAGGAACTGAGGGGAAAAAATTAACAAGTACACAAATTAGAGACAGATTAGTTTCAGAAGCACAAAACAATGTTGGTATTACATTTTCTCAAAATGCAAATGTAGATTCTTTTGTAATTAGTGGTCGAGGAGAATTAATGCTTGAAATTTTACTTACACAAATGAGACGTGAAGGCTTTGAGATGACAGTGAGTCCTCCAAAGGTACTATATCAAAAAGATGATGCTGGAAATAAACTTGAGCCGATTGAGGAAATTACTGTTGATCTTGACGAAGAGTATTCTTCAAAAATAATAGACTCTATGAATAGAAGAAAAGGTAAACTTTTAGATTTAAAAGATACTGGAAAAAATAAGAAAAGATTAGTGTTTCACGCGCCTACAAGAGGATTGATGGGGTACACAAGTAGATTTTTAACTTTAACAAAAGGTACTGGTGTAATTAATAGAATTTTCCATGGATATGGAAAATTTGAAGGTGAAATGGATGGTAGAAAAAATGGGGCATTAATTTCAATGTCGACAGGAAAAGCAGTAGCATTTGCAATATTTAATCTTCAGGCTAGAGGTGAAATGTTTGTAACTCATAACGACCCTGTGTATGAAGGAATGATTGTAGGATTAACTCCAAAACCTGGTGATATGATCATAAATGTCATGAAAGGCAAACAATTAACTAACATGAGAACTCAAGGTACAGATGAAAATGTTGTGTTAACCCCAGTAAGACAGATGTCTATTGCTGAACAATTAAGCATGTTAAATACTGATGAAGCTTTAGAAATTACTCCTAAGTCTCTTAGATTAAGAAAAGCAATTCTTAATCCTCATGATAGAAAAAAAAGTGAAAAATCTGGGGCTGCTGCCTAGTTAAAAGTTTTATTAACTAAAAATAGACCCAAAGCTACACAAGGTCCAATTCCAAAAGCAAAAATTAAAGTTCCCACACCAACCGTTCCACCAAGATACCAGCCAGCTAATACTGCAGAAATTTCTAAAAAAGCTCTTACCAAAGCAATTGGAAGATTTGTAAGTTTTGTTAGTCCAGTCATTAATCCATCTCTAGGACCTGGACCAAGATTTGCAACAAGATAAATTCCACTACCTAAGCCAACTAATAAAACTGAAAAAAAAGCTAAAAAGTATTTCATCCATATTGAAGATGGGGCATCAAAAAAACTTAAAGTGATATCAATCATCCCTGCAATAATAATAATATTAAAAATTGTCCCTAAACCAGGTTTCTGTTTAATAAATATCCATAAAAAAAGCACGGATACACTTATAAAAAAAGTTGCCGCTCCAATAGACAAACTTGTGGTATTAGATATTCCTTCAGCAAGCACAGACCATGGTGAATTTCCTGTTGTAGATAAAATTAAGAGACCCTCTCCCAATCCAAAAATTACCAAACCAAAAATTAAAAAAAAAGATGTTGATAACTTTGGCTTGAAATTTAAAGATTTATCTGAGCTCCAAGATACTATTGGTATATTTTTAATTTTAAGAAACATATTTTAATAAATTACTTCTTTTAATATTAAAGTCTATTAAAGTAATATTTTATGAAAAAACTTTTATTCTTAACTTTTCTTTTAATCTATTCGTTTAATAGTAGTGCTCATATGGCTCACTATAACAAATTTAATAAAATAGAGATGGAAATTTTAAGAGATGGTGAAGTTATTGGTTATAATTACTATTTCTTTAAGAAAGACGAAGAAAATACAACTGTCACAAATCAATTAAAATTTACTGTTAAATTATTTGGAGCAACTATTTTCGAAGTTGAAAGTTTTGGGGAGGAAAAATACAATAAAGATAAACTGATTTCCTTTAACTCAAAAACGCGTCAAAATAAAAAAGATAAATTCGTTCAGCTTAAGTTAAACGAAAATGAAAATGCATATGATATTAAAGGCTCATCATATACAGGCAGTGCCTCATTAGAAAACATAATTGGAAATTGGTGGAGTCATAAAATTCTTCAAACAAACAGCCAGATAAGCCCTATTTCTGGAAGTATTAAAGAACAAGTTGTTACTTTTATAGGAAAAGAAAAAATTGAATTATATGGAAAAACATACGATGTAGAACACTTCAAATTAACCTCAAAAGATATGTCTATTCCTAAAGATAAAAGATTAAACTTTGATATTTGGTATGATAAAAAAAATGCTTTAATTCTTAAAGTTGCCTATTCACATATGGGAAATTGGGAATATAGAGTTAAGAAATTTGAATAAATTTATTTAATTATTTTTTTATAAAGATCATTGGCACTTATCCAGCCAGCCTCAAGTCTTGGTCCCACAAACCAGTCTGCACACACCCCCAAATTTAATGAGGAGTTCCAATAACTTTTTATATTTAAGGGATTTGAGTTTGAAGAATATTTCCAACCATGATTTAAAGAAAAAAGTACTTTAGTTTTTTTAATATCGGTAAGTTTAAAAAAATGATCAATAAGAGTTTTTGAATTTATATCTTTATTTTCTCTGTTTTTATTAATCTTTTTATTTGCCCATTTATGAGTACTTTGCAGAGTCCATAAATCTTGGTAACTTTTAAATCTTTTTTTACTGTTTTCTTTTGCTGCCCAACCTAAAACATTGTCATCAAATAAATAACTGCTCACATTTTTATTTGTTTTTTTTATTAAAAACATAACTGTAATATTTGCATCCATCCTAACTTTATTTTTAATGAAAGGAGCCTTGATATATTTTTTTGATAATTTTGATAATTGAGCAAATGGACAAGTCAGAATTAGCCTGTCATAAATTTTTTTACTTCTATCAGAAAAAGTAAGGACCCATTTTTTTTCTTTATAATTAATTTTTTTTAATTCAGATTGAAAATTGCAGTTAATATTTCTTAACAGATATTTGCTAATATCATTATTGCCTTTACTACCTATTATTTTTATATGATTTTTATTTTCTCTCTTAGCTTTGTTTAAAAATAAATGGTTGCCACTCCATTTTTTTAGTATTTTTTTTTTTATTAAAACATTAATAAATTTTTTAAAAGCTGGGCTTTTTGGTGAAATATATTGAGTTCCATGGTCAAACCCTTTGTCTTTATCTAATCTTTTAAAAGATGATCTTCCTCCTGGTCCTCTTGCTTTATCAAATAAATCAACTGAATGGTTTTTACTTAAAAGGTTAGCAATAGTTGCTCCTGATATTCCTGAGCCAATTACACAATATTTGCTCATTTTCCAGCAACAGTCATACCATCAATCATCATGGTAGGTGAATTTACTGAATACTTAAATTCCAAATCATTTGCTAATGTTATATTTTTAAACATTTCATTAAAATTTCCAGCTATTGTTATTTCGTTAACTGGATACTTAAATTCTCCATTTTCAACTAAATATCCAGTAGCACCTACTGAATAATCTCCAGTTACAAGATTTGTTCCATGCCCTATAGTTTCAGTAACGTACAAAATTTTGGAATGACTTTTTAATAAATCCTCATAATTTATATTTCCATTTTCAAAATAAAGGTTAGTGTTCCCGCCACTTCTTCCATTTGACTTTAGATTTAATTTTTTTCCGTTGTAAGTATCAATTAAATAATTTTCTAATATTCCATTACTTACTAATTTTAATGTATCTGTCTTAACCCCTTCAGAGTCAAAACACTGTGAGCCCATACCTTTAATCAAATCAGGTTTATCAATAACATTAATTGAATTTGAAAAAATCGGCTGTTTTAATTTATCTTTAAGGAAAGAAGTTCCTCTAGCGATAGATGATGCTGATATTGCGCCTGCAAATGAACTCAAAAATCCCTTAGAAATTCTTTTATCAAAAATAATACTTAATTTATCACTACCAATTTTTTTAGGGTTGAGTTTTTTTATAGTTTGCTCAGCTGCATTTTTTCCAAGTTCTGACGGATTAGAAATATCCTCTAAGTGACATTTACTTGTAAATTCATAGTCTCTTTCCATGCTATTTTCATTTTTTGCAACAGCAACACAAGAAGCTGTAAATGATGAAGATTTGTACCCGTTACAAAAACCATCACTATTGGCTAAAATAAAGTTTGATTTATTTTCTGTAAAACCTGACTCAGTATTTATGATTTTTTTATCAATTGATGCTGTTTCCTCTAATTCTTTCAAATAGTCAATTTTTTTATCATTTTCTACATGTGCTTGATCATACAAGTTAAGATCTTTAATATTTTCTGCTAATAAATCTTTATCTGGAAGAGAATTAAATTCATCCTCGGGTGTAATTTTTGTGGTTTCAAAACATTTTTCAGTTAATGTTTTTAAATTTTCATCTAACAAATTTGACGAAGTTATTGATGATTTTTTTTTACCTAAATAAGTCTCAATACTTATTGCTAAACTATCTGATCTATTTGACTCATCTAAAACTTTATTTCTAAAACTGACTGTCTCAGAAATTGAATTTCCAACAGTTACACTTGCATCTGTTGCTCCAAGTTTTTTAGCTAAATCTAGGCAAAAAGAAGCTTTCGATTTTAAATACTCTTCATCTTTAATCATTATTTAGAGTTTTGTTCCTCCTACGGTCATTTTATCAATTAAAATTGAAGGTTGTGCTACTCCAACTGGCACACCTTGACCTGCTTTACCACAAGTTCCAATACCTGGGTCCATCATCATGTCGTTTCCAACCATTGATACTTCTTTTAAAATTGAAGGACCATCTCCTATTAAAGTTGCCCCCTTAATTGGCGAACCAATTTTTCCATTATTTATTTCATAAGCTTCGGTACAATTAAAAACAAATTTTCCTGATGTTATATCTACTTGTCCTCCTCCAAAACTTACTGCGAATATTCCTTTGTCAACTGACTTAATCATTTCATCTTGAGTTTGATTTCCACTCAACATCATTGTGTTTCTCATTCTTGGTAACACAATATGTTTGTAACTTTCTCTTCTTCCGCTACCAGTAGATCTAGTATTCATTAGTCTTGCATTCAATCTATCTTGCATGAAATTTTTTAAAATTCCATTTTCAATTAGAACTGTTCTTTCCGTAGGAGTGCCTTCATCATCAATAGTCAGACTACCTCTTCTTTTATCAATAGTTCCATCATCAACAATTGTAACTCCTTCGCTTGCAACTTTTTGGCCCATTAAATCGTGAAATGCTGATGTTTTTTTTCTATTAAAATCACCCTCTAAACCGTGGCCAATAGCTTCATGAATTAATATAGCCGGCCAACCTGGTCCTAAAACAACTTTCATTTCACCTGCTGGAGCTGGCTTACTATCTAAATTAACTGTAGCAATTCTAAGAGCTTCTTCACAAACATTTTTCCAATTATCATTTTTTAAATATTCATCATAGGACTGTCGTCCACCTATTCCATAAACACCTGTTTCTTTTCTTCCATTTTTTTCAAGCATTACAGAGACGTTGAATCGTATTAAAGGACGAACATCTGTTAAAGATTCACCCCCAGATCGAATTATTTCGATAGATTTTTGCTCTCCACTAAAACTAGCTGTAACTTGTTTTACTGTTGAATCTTTTTTTCGCAAATAATCATTAACATTATTTAAAACCTCTAATTTTGCATCTAATGTTTTTTGCTCAATTGGATTAATATCATCATAAAATTTATTATTACTTTTTGGAATTTCATGATTGTAGGTTCCTTTAATTGATTTTAGAGTAGATTGTAAATTTTTAGCTGAATTTTTTAATGCATCTTTTGATATTTCATTTGAATGAGAGTAAGCAACTACCTCATTAGAAATTGCCCTAAACCCAAAACCAAGATCAGAGCTATAATTTGAACTTTTAATTTTATTGTCATCTAATAAAATTGACTCAGATTTTGAGTTTTCAAAATATATCTCTCCATCATCACAATTTTTTAAAGTTTCAGATACAATTTCATCTACATCTTTTCTACTCAAATCTGATTTATCAAAAAAATTACTCATAGACAGTACATAGTTGTTTGTATGTAATTTTCAATGGATGATTTAACACATGTACAATATTTAATCTCACATGTAATTTAGAACTAATAATGAAAGTTTATTTTAATAATTCATGTAAAATATGTCGGTCAGAAATCAATCTATATAAAAAAGAGAATATTGAGGAAATTGACTGGATTGATATTACGAATAATTTAAGTGCTGAAAAAGAAACGTCAAAAAAAGACAAAGAACTTTTAAGAAGACTTCATGTTAAAGATGGTAGCAGAGTTATTGAAGGAGCAGAAGCTTTTCTTTTTGTATGGAAAAAAATTCCGAAATATAATTTTTTATATAAATTTTTTAAACTTCCAGTAATTTTTCAAGTTTTTAAATTCACTTATGAAATTGTTGCCTATTTTTTATATTTAAAAAATAAAAAACAATTAAAAAGTTAGCTTGTAAAGTGTAATAAAATTTTGCTTAATAAAGACATAGAGGCAATAAACATAATCATAACAACTGAATACATTAAAGTAATAATCTTATTTTTTTTCCTTCTTAGTCTTATAAAATCTTTGTCATCTAAATCAGAAATATCTCTTTCGCCAATTACATGATAGTCATAACTCCAACGCCAAGTAGAATCTCCAAGTCTTGGATCTAGATTATTAAAATAAGTTATCCAAGAAAGGATATACTTAAGGATTAGGTACAAAATTAGCATTGTAATTGTTCCAAAAAACATCCTAGATAATACTTAATTTATTAAGATAATTTAATTGTTATTTTTAGACCTTTTTCTAGCTATAAGCTGAGTTAGCGAGTCTACCATCGTGTCTGATGCTTTAAATATTTCATTATTTTTAAACTCATGAGAAATATTTTTTTCAGGGTTTGTCTTATCTTCAATAACTATTCCTTCATCTGGAGAGTTATTTTTAATATAAATTAATAATAGCCACTCCTCATCAGAAGACTCATCCCATTTTACAAAAATTTCTCCTGTCTCAAATCTTTTATCAATACATCTAAAAATAGACATATGTCTTGTGATGTGTCTTTTATTTAATTGAAACACTAAACTACTTGCACTTCGATAAAAACTTTCAAGGGCAAATTCAATTTTTTGTCTAGCTATTGTGTATTCTTTTTCTTTTTGTAGTAATGTTTCTCTATCTTCATCACCCTGTAATTTTACTCCGAGAGCCTCTACTCTTTCTTTAATTTTCTGGTCTCTAATTATTCGATATTTTTCTTTTAATTTTTCTATACGCTGTTGAAGACCAGCGTAATCATCTCTTTTTTCTTTAAGAGATATTCTTTCAAGTTTTTCTAATTCTTTAACTTCTCTAATTCTAAATTTTTCAATTTGCTTTTCTAATCTTAATTGTTTTAAAAATTGTTTTTGTTTTTCAGCTTGCTCTATTCTCAATAAAGCTTGTTCTTTTCTAAGGAAAATTTTTATATCTCTTGCTCTTTGTCTATCTAATTTTACCTCATCTTTTAAAGCCTGCTCTTTAAGTTTAAGTTTTAATTCTTCCTGTTTTTGTTTTTCATTTTCAAGATTAATTTTTTCTAATCTTTCCTTTTCCAATTTTTCTAATTTTAATCGTCTAGCTTCATCCTTTTTAGTTTGTTTATAATCAGAAATTGTATTAGCTATCTTATCAAAGAAAGCTTGGATGTATTTTTCGATACTTAAATTAATTTTAAACTTTATTTGAGGTCTTAAAGAATTTTGAAAATTTATTATTTTCAAAATAAAATTTTGTTTTTTGGGTATTTCTTTACTTTTAATTTTTCTTATTTTTTTATTTGAAGATTTAACTTTGGATTTTATTTTTTTAACCTTTTTCTTAATTGGTTTGGTAGATTTCTTAATCTTTTTTCTAACTTTAGTTATGGTTTTTTTTGGCTTTTTTTTTATTTTTTTCATCTGAAGAGATTAATGTTTCTATCAATAAATTATTGATAAATATAGTCTCTTGTTACTGGAGTAGAGTTATAATTTTTTGTAAGTTGAAATTGATATACAACCTGATCACCCCATTTAAATGCCATTTCACAACCAGCTAAATAAAATTCCCACATTCTAAAAAATTTTTCGTCAAACATTTGAATAATTTTTTCTTTATTTTTATTACAGTTTTCTTTCCAATGTCTTAACGTATGAGAATAATGAAGTCTTAGAACTTCAATATCAGAGACAATCAACCCAGCTTTTTCAATAGGAGTAGTAACTTCACTTAAACTTGGCGTATATCCCCCAGGAAAAATATATTTTGTTATCCATGGATGTGGGTCTCTTGGTGGATTTACTGAGCCAATAGTATGAACTAAAGAAACCCCATCTTCACTTAACAATTTATCTATCTGATTGAAAAATTTCTTATAAAACTTCCTACCCACATGTTCGAACATCCCAACACTTACAATTCTATCAAACTTTTCATTAAGTTCTCGATAATCAATTAATTTAAATTTTAACTGATTTTCTAAATTAAGTTCTTTAGCTTTCTTGTTACAATATTTAAACTGATTTTCAGATAATGTTATCCCTGTAACATTACAATTCGCTGCCTTCGCAATATCAATAGCTAATGAACCCCATCCACAACCAATGTCTAAAACTTTCTGACCAGTTTTTATATTTAATTTTTTAATTATGTGTTGAATTTTATTATTTTGAGCCTCTTCAAGTGTATCATTTTCATTCTTAAAATACGCACATGAATATTGTCTCTTAGGATCTAAGAATAAATCATATAAATCATCTGAAATGTCATAGTGATGAGATACATTCATTTTAGATTTTTTTATAAAATTAAAGTTTGTTAAATATCTGTAAGATCCTCTCAACCTATTAATCAAATAACTAAAAAAATTAAGTTCATTTCTTCCAAAATTCATCAAGGCTAAGTCTAAAAAATCACTCAAACTTCCATTTTCAATTATTATACTTCCATCTGTATAAGCTTCTCCAAAATATAAATCTGGATGAAGTAATAATTTATAATGAAGTTTTTTATCTAAAATTTTAACTTTGATTGGTTTATTGCTCTCTGGAGATCCAATAATATAATTTTTTGAGTATGCATCTTCAAGAATGAAGCCATCCTTCTTAAATACGGTATTAAGAAATCTAGCTAATTGCATATCAGGCTGCCATTATTGTTTTTGTAGAAAAATTTAATTTTTCTAAATTATCAATTAACTCCTTTTCTTCATTAGAATTTAAAATTGATAATGGTGGTAAAACATTTTTATAAATTAAATCATTTTTTGAATAAAAAGTATGAAGTCCAGATATCAAATTATATTTTTCAAATGCACTTCTGACATCACAAAGCTTTTGGTTAACTGTTTGTTTTTTTTTGTCAAAAAAATCATCATAAACTTTTCTTGCTAATACTGAAGTAACATTACAAGTAGCTGTGATTATTCCAGTACACCCTAGTTCCAAACCTTTTAACAATTTAGACTCTGATCCTGGTAGAATTGAAAAATTATCTATTTTTAAATTTTCAAAAAGATTGTACGAACTATCTTTGACACCAATAATTTGTTTTGGAAATAATTTTACTAATTCTTGAACACATTCTACACTAAATTTATATCCACATAATTTTTCAAAATTATAAAGTACTATTTCACACTCTGGATGTGCATCAATAATTTTTGAGTAAAAATTTATAACATCTTGATCAGAATATTTATAAAATGCTGGTGGCATAATTAAAAATTTTTTGAAATTTAAAGATCTAGCTACACTCACTAAATTTATAGTTTCGCTTAAAGAATTTAAACCAGTTCCAATTATATATTTTTCTTTATATTTACTCAGAGATAATTGATTGAATAAATTAATTTTCTCACTAATTGATATTAGCTGAGCTTGACCAGTGCTTCCAAAAATTGCGGCTCCATGGCAGCCTTTATCAATTATCATTTCAGCATGTTCAATTGTTTTATCAATATTTAATGTTAAGTCATGGTGAAACACTGACATTGAAGCTGCATAAATACCTTTTATTAAAGTCATATATTTTTTAAAAGATATAATAATCAAAAAAAAAAATGAATAAAAGAACAAACTTAATTATTGGATCAGGTGTATTAGGCGCTTATTTATCTGCTGAACTTTTAAAAAAAAAAGAAAAAGTGATTGTAACCACTAGATCCTTAAAAAAAATTTATAAAAATTATGATTATCTAAAAATTCAAAAAAAAGTAAGATTTGAAAAACTGAACATTAATAATAAAAAGAATATTAATAAAATTATTTCAAAATATAATCCAAAAAAAATTTTTTACTTTAGCGGTCAAAGTTCTATAATTAAAAGTATTAAATCCCGACAGCAAACTTTAAATTCACATTATAATGGAACAAAAAATTTTTTAGAAATTTTAAAAAAAAAAAAATTAGATATAAAGTTTTTTAAAGCTAACTCAGGATATATATTTAGTCCAAAAAATGGATTGATTAACTTAAAATGTAAATTTTCTTCTAACAAAAATCCATATATTCATGCACAACAACAAGTATTCAGACTAATTAAAAAATTTAGAAAATATGATTTAAATTTATCGAATCTTATCTTTTTACAAATAGAGTCTCCATTAAGGCCAGATGATTTTTTTATTAAGAAAGTTTGTTTAGGTGCAAAAAATAAAAAAAAAATAACAGTTGGGAACATGAATACTTTTAGAGACTACTCTTGGATAACAGAAATAGTTAAAGCAATTTTACTTACTTCAAATTTAAAAACAAAAGATTATATAATTTCTGCTGGAGCAAATCTCTCTGGAAAAAATATTATTAAAGAAGCATATAAGCTCAATAATCTCAATTATGAAAAATATTACTCTATAAATAAAAAATTTTTTAGAAAAGATGAGAGTAAATTTTTGATAGGATCAAAAAGGAATACCTCCTACCTAAGAATTAAGTATGATTTTAAATTTAAAATTTTTGGTCATAAATTAATTAAAGAGATGTATAAGAATTTATAAAATAAATATTTAGCTAAATCTGTTAGAGTGCTAATTTAATTAATTTTTCAATTCTAATCTAATAGTATAGCGACTAAAACCATAAGCAATAAATACCCAATTTCAAAATTTAAATATAAATTAAGAAATTAACCTATATCTTTTAATACAATTTCCTTTGCCTCATTTACTATTGCTGAAAGTCTTGAAGTTTCTGGCGAAATATCAGGGTGAATTTTTTTTTGTATTTTAATATATGTATTATTTACCTCTTCCTTTGTAATTTTTTCTGACGGGTTAAGGTTCAATATTTTGTATGCTTCTGCAGTAGTCATTGTATTAACATTAGCAGCACTATTGCTATTAAATGAAAATCTGCCAGAAGTTCTAAGTGTTTGAATTAGTCGAAATAGTGAGATGAGTTGAAAAAATGAAAGACCCTTTAATTTTAATAAAGCTAAGCTCGCAACTGTTAATGGTAAAGTTAATAAAAATTTACCAGCAACTGCAAACAAAACTGCAATAGCTATTAAAATAATAAACAATAATATTCTTATGGTTTTTGATATTTTTTTTGAATTTATGGAGGCAAAAAACTTTAATAAAAAATATAAAGCGACTAAAATTAGTACTGTATAAATAATTATATTCATATATTTCCCTAGTAATGAAAATACCATATCTTAAAAAAAAACCAGAACTAAAATCATGTCATAATGTTACATGGGAAGATAATTATAGCTGGATACATCAAAAAAATATTTTGGAAGTCCTTAGAGATAAAAATAAACTTTTGCCTGAAGTAAAAGATTACCTTGAAGAAGAAAATAAATATACTGACCATCATTTAGAAAATACAAAACCTGTACAAAAAAAATTATTTGATGAGATAAAAGGAAGAATAAAGTTAGATGATGAGTCTCTTCCTTATAAAGATCATACTTACGAATATTGGACCAAGACAACTAAAACTGGCAACTATTCTATAAAACTTAGAAAAAAAATTAACTCAGATGAAATAGAAGAAATTTGGAATGGAGATAAAGAAAAAGAAAATTTAGGTGTAGAATATTTTGGTATTGGCGATCTAGAAGTAAGTAATAATGATAAATACCTTGGATATTCTTTAGACACTAAAGGCTCAGAGTATTACACAATTTTTATAAGAAATATTGATAACAATGAGATTATTACAAAAGAAATTACTGAAACTTCAGGGGGAATAACTTTTAGCTTAGATGATAAATTTATTTTTTATTCTAAGCTCGATGAAAATCATCGTGCAAGAAAAATTTATAGACATGAAATCGGAAATTTTAAGGATCAAGACCAACTAATTTTTGAGGAAAAAACTGAAGCATTCACTGTAAGTATTGGTCTAAGTTCAGATGAAAAGTATTATTTTATAAATTCATCTGATCATAATACATCAGAACAATATTATTTTAGTGTTGCAGAAAAGAACCCCAAACCCAAATTAATTATGCAAAGAGAAAAAGGTATTCTTTACTCTATAAGTTCTTGGGATGGAAAATTTTATAACCACACTAACAAAAACGCAGAAGATTTTAAAATTGATGTTTCTGATAGTTTAGAAAATCAAGAATGGAAAACATTTATCCCTGCAAGAGATGAGGTTTTAATTGGTGGACTGACATTTTTAAAGGATTGGATTCTTCGATCTGAAACTTCTGATGCATTAGATAAGCTATTCGTAAAAAATATTTCAACAGGAATTGAGGAAGAATTAATATTTTCTAATGAAAAAATTTATGTGCCGGGTGTTTCTTTAGTGCAGAGAGATCGAAATACTAATGATATATACCTTGGTTATTCATCTCCTAAAACTCCATCTAGAGTTTATTTATATAATTTAGAGAACAAATCAAAAAAACTTGTCAAAGAACAAGAAATACCTTCAGGGCATAATCCAGACGATTATATTGTTGAAAGAGTAGAATATAAATCACATGATGGAAGGTTAGTTCCTTTAACAATTACTCGACATAAAAAAACTAAAATTGATGGTTCGGCTAACTTATTACTCTATGGTTATGGTTCCTATGGTAGTTCAATGAGTCCGAATTTTTCTTCTACAAGGTTAAGTTTAATTGATCGAGATATCATTTGGGCTACCGCGCATATAAGAGGTGGCATGGAAAAAGGAATGAAGTGGTGGAAAGAAGGAAAGTTGACGAATAAAAAGAATACTTTTGAAGATTATATATATGCTGCAAAATATTTAATCGACCAAAAATATTCATCAAAAGGAAAAATTATAGGTATGGGAGGATCTGCAGGAGGTTTGTTAATGGGTGCCGTTGTAAATCAAGCTCCAGAATTATTTCTAGGTATCATTATGGCTGTGCCATTTGTAGATTCTTTAACAACAAATCTTGATCACTCTCTACCTTTAACTGTTGGGGAATTTGATGAGTTTGGAAATGCTAAAGATAATAAAGAACATTTTGATTATATATTTTCTTATGCTCCTTATAATAATATTAAAAAAATGGATTATCCTCACATATTAATCACTACTAGCTTAAGTGATAATAGAGTTTTGTTCGATGAACCTGCAAAATTTACAGCAAAATTAAGAGACTATAAAACTGATAATAATTTACTTCTTTTAAAAACAGAAATGAATGCAGGTCATGGTGGAAAATCTGGTAGAGATGGGGCCATTGAAGAAATTGCAATTGATTACGCTTTTGCATTAAAAATATCAGAAAAAATTTAATTCTCTAATCTTGAAAAATTAAAACCAATTCCTATATGACCTCTGTAAGTCGCCTAATGGGGCTTACAAAAATAAACTTGCTTAACAACAAAGGAGGGTATTATGACAAGTAAGGATCTATCTATCTTTAACTCACTAAGACCATTTTCAATTGGTTTTGACGACATGTTTGATCAATTTGAAAATATGTTAGGAAATGGAAATTTGACAATGCAGTCAAATTATCCGCCCTACAACATCAGAAAAACAGGGAAAGACAACTATGCTATTGAACTAGCATTAGCTGGATTTAACAAAAATGATGTTGAAGTTGAGTTTGAAGACAATTTATTAACTGTAAGAACTAAACCAGTTAGTAAATCAGAAGAAAATAATGTGGATGGAGAAATTATTCATAAAGGTATCTCACAAAGACAATTTGCAAGATCATTTACTATTGCTGATGATGTAAAAGTTAATGGTGCTCAACTTAAAGATGGTCTTTTAACAATATCTTGTGAAAGAATAATTCCAGAACACAAAAAGAAAAAGCTTATAGAAATTAAATAAGTTTTACCTTACTTGCGGGGATTATTTCCTCGCAAGTATTTGTTAAAAACAGCCATTAGATACAAACCCAATTACAATATTTTCAGAATTAATTTCAAACCTTCTCTCACAAGGTATTCCATATTTTTTAGTATTATAGATAAACTCAAAATTCCCTTTTGCGTTTTTGAAATCTTCATCTGGTTTTCCTAAATCCATTTGTAAAACACTTGCTGGTTTACTAATATACTTACTCAACTTTTCATTTTCTTTTTCAACAATTGAATCTGTCTTTTCTTTAATTGTCTGACAGCCCGTGACCATTAAAATCAGAACAGATGTTAAAAAAAATAAATTTAATTTTCCCATAAATAGATAATAACAACTCAATTATGGCATAAATATAAACTTCTAAGTTGAAATTTGTGAATAAATCTCAGTTTTAAAGAGTATTTGTCGGCAGAATCAAATAATTGTCCATTATTAGGAGGACAAATGCTTGAAAATTATTTCAATTATAAAAAACACAAAACAGATTTTAAAACAGAAGTAGTAGCTGGAACAACAACGTTCTTAACTATGGCTTACATAATGTTTTTAAATCCATTTATCTTATCGGGAGAATTTGCCGGACCCGAAAAAGGTTTCTTTGATTTCGGCGCAGTATATACCGCAACAATATTAGCAACAGCACTTGCATGTTTTATAATGGCTTTTTATGGAAAAACTTGGCCAATTGGACTTGCGCCAGGAATGGGAATTAATGCATTTGTTGCTTTTGGAGTTTGTGCAGGAATGGGCTACACACCACAAGAGGCTTTGGGTGCAGTCCTAGTTGCTGGTGTATTGTTTTTAATAATATCTCTGACACCTATTAGAGCTTGGTTAATAAATTCAATTCCTAAAAGTCTTAAGTTAGGAATTGGTGCAGGTATTGGTTTATTCTTAGCAATTATTGGATTGCAGATCATGGAAGTCGTAGTTGATGATCCAGTTACTCTGGTAAAGCTTGGGGATTTAAGTAACCCAATAGTTTTATTAGGTTGTGCAACATTTATTGCAATCATTGTAATGGAAAAAATGAAAATTAAAGGGAATATTATAATAGGAATTTTAGTATTCAGTATTATTTCATGGGCTGCAGGATTAGCCAATTTCAATGGTCTCGTAAGTTCACCTCCACCAATGACTTATCTTTTTGAGTTTGATTTATCAGCAGCACTGACTGCAGGAATGTCTACAGTAATATTTACTTTATTATTCATTGACTTTTTTGATACTGCGGGAACGTTGACATCAGTTGCAAACGTTGCTGGTAAAGTTGATAAACAAGGTAAACTTCAGGATATCAATAAAGCTATGCTATCTGACAGTGTTGGTACAGTTGCAGGTGCAATGATGGGAACAACAACTGTTACAAGTTATGTAGAGTCTGGTGCTGGTGTAAAAGCTGGTGGTAGAACAGGAATGACATCTCTTGTAATTGGATTGTTATTTTTAGCATGTATATTTTTTGCGCCTTTAGCAACTAGTTTACCAAAACAAATAGATGGTGCAGCTTTATTATTTGTTTCTGTTTTATTTGTTAGAAACATCACTGATATCGAATGGGATGACATCGGAGAGTCTGCTCCAGCAATTTTAGCTATGATTGCAATGCCTTTAACCTACAGTATTAGTAATGGTATTGCTTTAGCATTTGTGTCCTATGCTTTAATAAAAATATTCACTGGTAAATTTTCATCTACATCGCCAGCGATATTTATTATTGCAATATTAAGTGTAATAAGCTTTGCAGTTGCTTAATTAAAAAATTTAATAGGGCTAGTAACTCTAGCCCTATTAATTAATTTCTTTTAATAATCTCTTCTATAGACAACTCTTCATAATGTTCGGTTGGCTGAACAATCCATGGATCTGTATCTAATCTTATTGGACAAAAGTCTGGTTCAAAAGTTGATGATTTTTTTTTCCACAAACAAGCTGTTTTAACTTCTTTTATATAATCTTTAGTCGGGCCATAATTTTTTAACCACTCTATACTTTTATTTAATGTTAATCCTGTATCTGATAGATCGTCCACTAAAAGTACTTTGTTATAATCTTTGCTCTCAGCTAAAGAACTAATTTCTCTTGCAAACATCAATTGACCCTGTTTATCTTCCATCCCATCTCCCGAATAACTCTGAATAACAATATAAGCTGTTGGTAGTTTTAAAATTCGTGAAAGGATATCTAATATTGGGGCTGCGCCTCTCATTATTCCAACTAAAACTGTTGGCCTATATTTTTTATGAATCTCGATTGCTAACTTTTCAACAATTTTGTTATACTCATCAAAAGTGATAATTAATTTGTCAGCCATGAATTTTACTATCATAACTAAAAAATTTTAAAAGGGAGAAATAATGAAATCTTATTGGATCAGTTTATATGTCAAAGTTGAAAATCAAGATAATTTAAAAAGATATGCGGAAACTGTAACACCAATTATCAAAAGTTTTGGGGGAATTCCTTTAGTAAGAGGTGGAAATCACAAAACATTTGAAGGTGATGATTTTGTTAGAACAGTTGTGTGGGAGTTTCCGAGTTATGAAAAGGCTATAGAATGCCATAATAGCAAGGAATATTTAGCTGGATGGGATATTGCAAAAAATACTACCATAAGACATATGCAAGTAATAGAGGGATTTAGTACTGAATAGGTTCTGGATCAATACTTCTCCAAAGATACCAAGTTGCAACAGAACAATATGGTGAGAATCTTTTATTCAATAAATTTACATAACTTTCAGGTGGTAAATATTTTTTTTTATAATTTTTTGAGATAGCTCTTAATAAACCTATATCTTGAACTGGCCAAATATTAGATCGATTATATGTAAACAATAAAATCATTTCAGCTGACCATCTTCCGATTTGCCTCAATTGAGAAAGATATAGTATCGCATCTTCATCTGACATTTTAGATATAATTCTAGGATTAAAAGATTTGTCTAAAATTTGCTTTGATAAACTTTGAATACCTTTTACTTTCTGCTTGCTAAGCCCGCATGATTTTAATTGAGCAAATGATAAGTTATCAACTGTTTTGGCTTTAATTTTATTTTTACATTTTTTTTTAAATCGTAAAAAAACTGAGTTTGCTGCTGCAACGCTGATTTGTTGTCCAATGATACTTTTGCAAAGTGAAAAAAAAACATCTTTTCTGGTTGTTAAAATTTTTTCTGATGGAGATTTATATTTATTAATTAAAGATGACATTACTTTATCTTTTTTAGATAAATATTTTTTTGCAGTATTCCAATATGCGGGGGTATTACTCATGTCTTGCAACGGATACACGTTTCTTTAAAGTCATCTCTCTTTTAAATATTATAAATGAAGAAAAAATTACCAACAAAGCTCCTATAAGGGTTTTTGAAGTAGGTATTTCGTCCCAAATTATATAACCAAAAATTATTGCAAAAATTAAAGCTAAATACTTTAGTGGAGATACTAAACTTACTTCTGAAAGTTTATAAGATTGAGATAACCATAAATTCGCTAAACCCCCCAATATTCCTATCATTGAAAGTAGAATTAGATCTATCATATTTGGCATAATCCAATTTTGATAAAAAGTAAAAAAACTCAAAACCATTATAGAGAATGAAAAGAAAAAACTAATAAGCCAGACAGGCTCTGTTGTAGATAATTTTCTAATTGAAATTGCAACATACGATAAACCTAAACAAAAAATAATAGGATATATGTAATAAAGATTTAATGAGCTAAAACCAGGTTCTGAAATAACTATGATCCCAATAAAACCTACTAAAACAGCTAACCACCTATAAAATCCTACTTTCTCATTCAATAAAAAAATTGAAAAAATAGTTGTAAATATTGGGGCGGCAAAAGAGATGCTAACCACTGTTGCAAGAGGTAAATTTCTTAAAGCAATAAATATTGACATTAATGCAATCAAACCAGCTAAGCATCTTTTTAAATGTAACAATGGTCGATTAGTTTTATAAAAATCAAAGTATCTGTCTTTAGGTATAAGAAATAAAAGAGGTATTATTCCGAAGAAACCTCTGAAAAATAACACTTCTCCAACTGGATATTCATCAGACCACTTAACTATGACATCCATTAATGAAAATGCACACACTGAAATGAACATGTAAAAAAAGCCCAATTGATTTTTAGACAACATATGATTAACTTTAAATTAATTAAGTTAATTATCAATGGAAATAGCAATTTTAGGTTTGGGATGTTTTTGGGGACCAGAAATTAAGTTTAGTAAACTTGATGGGATTGTTAAAACTGAAGTAGGTTATTGTGGAGGCAATAGTAGCGAAACAACATATAAAGAAGTATGTACTGGAACTACTAATCATGCTGAAGTCGTAAAATTAGACTTTGATCCAAAAATTATTTCTTATGAAAAAATTTTAAAATTTTTTTTTGAAATTCATGACCCAACAACTTTAAATTCTCAGGGTCCAGATTTTGGCACTCAGTATAGAAGTGAAATTTTTTATTTAAATGATCAACAAAAAGAAATTTCGGAAAAAGTAATTAAAGAGGAAAATATTAAATTTTCAGGAAAAATTGTAACTAAAACTTCTTTGGTAAAAAATTATTGTCCAGCAGAAGAATATCATCAAAAATATTTAGAAAAAAAATAACATGTCTTTAGTTGATACAAATTGGCTAGAAAAAAAAATTAATAATGTAAAAATTATTGATTGCTCCTGGCATATGCCTCAGACAAATAGAAATGGCTTTGAAGAATATCTAAATGAGCATATACCGAATGCAATTTTTTTTGATCTAGATAAGAATTCAAAAACTAATACAGACCTACCCCACATGCTAACAGATTTAAATTCATGGGAAAAAATTATGGGAGATATGGGTATTGAAAATAAAGATGAAATTGTAATTTATGATAATTCAGATGTAATAAGCTCATGCAGGTGTTGGTATAACTTAATTTACTTTGGACATGATCCAAAACTAGTTCATGTTCTTGATGGTGGATTTAAGAAATGGAAAAAAGAAAATAAAATTATAAATAATAAGGAAGTGGTCACTAAAAATTCCATCTATTCATGTACAGAAAATATAGAGCTTGTTAAAAGTAAAAAACAGATAGACGAAAATATTGATAAAAATGATTTCACGGTCATCGATGCAAGAAGCAGAGAAAGATTTGAGGGTAAAGTTGCAGAACCTAGAAAAGGTCTAAGAAGTGGTTCAATAAAAAATTCTTTTTGCTTACCTTTTAAAGAGTTAATTAATGATGACCATACATTTATCAGCAAGAACAAAATCTTAGAAAAATTTAAGTCATTAAATTTTGACTTTGATAAAAATCTTGTATTTTCATGTGGCTCAGGGGTAACTGCGAGTGTATTGGCTCTAGCTTATTCTTTAATAAATGATAAATATATGCCAACAATTTACGATGGCTCATGGTCTGAGTATGGGAGAAACTAAAATATGAAAAGATCAACAAAAATTATATCCATAGTATTACTATTCTTTTTTATCATTGCTGCAGTAATCATTGCTAGAACAATGATTGGTAATCATTTTAAAAAAAAATTTAGTAAAAGACCTCCGCCAGGAATAATTGTAAAAGTTGTTGAACAAAAAATGTTTCAAAACACAGTTGAAACATTCGGTACCGCTGTACCTGCACAAATAAAGTCTTTTAATATTGAAAAATATGAAATCTTAGAACCAATTAAATTTAATACAAAAGTTAAGGCTGGAGACATAATTGCTAAACTTAAGAATAGAAATATAACCACTCCTTTTGATGGAATTATTGGTAAGCGAGATTTTTCTAACGATATTGATGTATCAAAAAGTTCAATTATATTAAATTTAGAAGATACTTCAGTTCTATTCGTTGATGTAGATATACCTGAAACTTTCGCACCGTATGTAAAAAAAGGTCAGAACGTAAATATAAAATTTTCTGGAAATGCTCTCAAAAATTATTCTGGAACTGTAGAGTCCACTGCAAGCAGAATTGACACAAACAAAAGATCTTTGCCGGTAAGGATTAAACTTGATAACCCTAATAACGAACTTCTATCTGGATCACTATTAGAAGTATCTATTAATTATAATGAAAGAAATTCATTAAGTATTCTTGATACCAGCCTGATAATGGAAGGTGACAATGTTTATGTATATAAAGTGGATAAAGAAAATACTGTAAAAAAAGTACCAGTAGAAATTGGACTAAGAAAAAAAGGAATTGTAGAAATTAAATCTGGTCTTGAAGATGGTGACACAGTAGTTGCTGAAGGTTTAAAAAAAACAAGACCTAATGGAAAGATTAAACCAATTAAATATGGCTCAAAACAAAAAGCATCAAGTTGGAAAAAAAAAGGTAAGCCAGCTAAAACGGAAACAAAAAAAAGTAAGTTTGATTGGTTAAAAAAATTAAACCCTTTTAAAAAATCTGAGACAGAGAAAAAATAAATAAATGTACATAACTGAAGTAAGTATAAAACGACCTGTTGTAGCTTGGGTCCTATCTTTAATACTCATTGTATTTGGTTTGTTTGTTTATTCTGAACTTCCAGTTAGGGAATTACCTGATGGCTTACAGCCACCTGTAGTACAAGTAAAAGTTGATTATAAGTCTGCATCAGCTCCAATTGTAGATCAAGAAATAACTCAAGTAATAGAAGACGTTATTGGAGGTGCTGAAGGAATTAAAAATATTGATTCAAAATCTGAAAACGGAAGAAGTAGCATAAATATAGAGTTTGATACTGATATTGAACTTGATGATGCTGCCAACGATATAAGAGAGAGAGTTGCAAGAGTTGTTGATAACCTGCCCACTGAAGCAGATGCACCACAAATATTGAAGCAAGCAGCTGGTTTTACAACAACAATGTGGTTGTCTGTTTCATCTTCAACCTGGTCAGATTTAGAACTTGGTGATTATGCAGATAGATATTTGATAGATGCTTTCTCAAGTGTAAAAAATGTAGGAAGAATTTTACTAGGCGGTCTTAGAGAGCTTAGTGTTAGAGTTTGGATTGATCCTATTAAATTAGCTGCAAATGATATGACTATTCAAGAAGTAGAGAATGCACTTAGAAATGAAAATATTAGTCTGCCTGCAGGCACTTTAGAAGCAGATAATATAGATTTAACAATCAACTTAGATAAATCTTATACAAATATTGATGAATTAAAATTTTTACCTATTAAAAAAACAAAAGATAAAATTGTAAGATTAACTGATGTTGCAAATGTAGAGTTAGGCCCTGTTTCTGAAAAAACTTTATTTAAAGCTCAAAGTAAAAATAATTTAAATCAAAAAACAGTTGGGATTGGTATTTATGCAAAAAGTGGTGCTTCCACAGTTGAGCTATCAAAAGAAATACAAAAAAAAATTATTGAGGTAAGAAAAACTTTACCTGAGGGTTTAAAATTAGAAGTTTCGTTTAATAGAGCAACATACGTTAAAGCTGCAATTGATGAAGTTTTTAAAACCTTGGCAATTGCATTTGTTTTAGTTGTAATAATAATTTATTTATTTTTAGGTAATATCAAAGCAGTAATAGTTCCTGCAGTTGCACTACCCGTTAGTTTAATTGCATCATTTCTTGGAATTTATTTATTTGATCTATCTATTAATATTTTTGTTTTACTTAGCTTCATATTGGCAATTGGAATTATAACTGATGACTCGGTTATAATGACTGATGCAATTTACAGAAGAATAGAAAATGGAGAAAACCCATTACTTGCTGCTTACAAAGGCTCAAAACAAATTACCTTTGCAATTATTGCTACAACTTTAATTTTACTTGCAGTTTTTATTCCATTAATTTTTATCAAAGGAATTTCTGGAACTTTATTTAGAGAAACTGCTATAGCTCTATCTTTTTCTATTGTTGTATCCTCGTTCGTAGCATTAACTTTATCCCCAATGCTAGCAAGTAAATTTTTGAAAAAAAAATCGAGTAATGGATTTTTTGTAAAAAAATTTAATATATTTTTTCAAGGATTTTCAAATTTTTATAAAGAAACATTAGACTATTGGGTAAACAAAAAGAAGACGGTAATAACTTTTATTTTTTTGATCATAGCAGGTTCAGTTGCATTATTTATGTATACTAATAAAGAATTACTTCCTAAAGAAGATAGGGGTGTTTATTTGGTTATTGGTTTTACAGATGAAGGTAGTTCTTTTGATTACACACAACAAAGAGCTCAAGATGTAGAAAAAAGATTACTTCCATTGCTACAAGCTGAGGAAAGTCCCTACAACAGATTTATCATGAGAGTTCCTGGCTTTGGAAGCTCAGCAAATTCATTTAATAGTTTTATTATAATTGCTCTACTAGATGACTGGAAAAAACGAGACAAAGATGCAATGACAATTATGAGACAAGCTATTGGTAAAATAGTAACTGTACCTCAAACTCTAGCATTTCCAATTTCGCCTCAAGGTATAAGAGTTTCAAATTATAATAAACCAGTCCAAATGGTTATTTTAGGAAGTACCTATGAGGAATTAGAAAGTATTCAAAAAGAAGTTATAAATAAACTTCGAAGAAATAGAGGTTTATCAAGAATTGAGTCAGATTTTAATAGAAATAAACCAGAAGTAAAATTAGTTATAAATAAAAATAAAGCCAAAGATTTAGGAATATCGACTAGATCTATTGGTCAAACATTAGAGACACTATATGGTGGTAAAAGAGTTACCACATTTAATAAATTAGGAAAAGAATATCCAATTATTCTTCAACAGTATCTAGTTGATAGAAAAGATAAAGATAGTTTAAGTAAACTATTTGTTAGATCTGGCACAACTGGTGAATTGATCTCACTATCAAATCTCGTTGATTTAAAAGAAGAGGGATCTGCGAAAGTATTGGCAAGATATGACAGACAAAGAGCTGTAACAATTTCTGCAAATGTAAATGAAAATTATTCTTTGTTTGAGGCAATTGAATATTTAGAAAATATCATGGCTGAAGTGGCGCCTACAAATCAAATTACTTGGAAAGGTGAGTCAGAGGAAGTTAAAGAAACGACCAATGAACTCTATATAATCTTTGCACTTGGACTATTGACTGCTTATTTAGTTATGGCAGCAACATTTAACTCTTTTGTCCACCCATTTATAATTATGCTTACAGTGCCATTGGCTGTTTTTGGTGGATTAGTTTTTATTTTATTTTTAAATAGTTCAATAAATATTTTTTCTCAAATCGCATTAGTAATTTTAATTGGTATATCGACTAAAAATAGTATTTTAATTGTAGATTATGCCAACCAAATAAGAACAACTGGTAAAGATTTAGTAAGCTCAGTGAAAGAAGCATCTAGCTTAAGATTTAGACCCATTATGATGACGTCTATAAGTACAATGATAGCAATGATGCCTTTAGTAATTGGAAATATAGGACCAGGTGCTGGTGAAGCATCTAGACTAGCTGTTGGAGCAACTATTCTAGGAGGAATGATAATTTCTACTTTCTTTACATTGTATGTGACACCAACAATGTACCTAGCTCTTGCTAAAAATACCAAAAGAATAGACTCTGTTGATTTAGAGTTAAAAAAAGAATTATCTAAAAAATAATATATTTATTTCTACTTAGTGAGCTAGTACATTCTTTTAGTTGATTTTTATAAACATTAGATTGTTTCTCAACTCTTTTTGCTAAATTAATTATTTTTTTATTTTTTTTGTAATGTTTATAATTTCCCCACCCTTCATGATAAGCAATATACTGTTTAAAAGCATCAGTTTTAGAAATTTTTAAAATAGAGCTTGATTTGTTAGTGTACCATCCAATGAAATCAACACTATCTTTAAACCTAGTTCTTACTGCAAGCTTATTTCCCGTTTCTTTTTTATATTGTTCCCAGGTACCATTAACTGCTTGAGAATATCCAAATGAACTTGAAGGCCTTTTATAAGGAATTACTTTAAAAAGTTTTTGTCTAGGAGGTTTTGCAAGCCAATCAAAATCTGACTCCATTTTTATAATGGCTAGCTGCAAATAAACAGGTGTTCCCCATTTATTTTCTGATTTACTAGCATGTTTAAACCATAAATATCGTTCATTAAATATTGAACAGCTATTTGATGTGTTAGACGGTATTGAAGAACAAGCTGAAATAAAAAATAATATTACAAATAATAAATAGGTTCTTAAAATTTTCATATAATTTTATTAGTAGTCATATTTTATAAATTAAATTAAAAGATTAACAAATGAGTTATTTAATTTTAGTAAGACATGGTCAAAGTGTATGGAATCTTGAAAAAAAATTTACAGGCTGGGTTGATGTAGATTTAACTGAAAATGGTAAATCAGAGGCCATAAAAGCCGGTGAACTGATAAAAACGAAAAATATAAATATTGATATTTATTATTCATCTTTTCAATTAAGAGCAAAAAATACCTTAAAATTAATAAAACAGAAGTTAAAGGATATTAAAGTTTCGAAAGAAGCTTGGCAACTGAATGAACGACATTATGGAGCTCTCACAGGCTTAAATAAAGATGAAATGAAAGTAAAACTTGGTGAAGAAAAAGTTTATCAATTTAGACGCTCATGGGATTTACGACCTGATCCACTGGATAGAGAAAATCCTTATCACCCTATTAATATTGATACTTACAGAGAAATACCAAATAATAGAATTCCTGACACCGAGTCTCTTAAAGATACTTATGAAAGAGTATTAGAGTTTTATAAACAAGAAATCGAAAATAAAATTTCAAATAACAATATTTTGATATCTGCACATGGAAATTCGATAAGAGCATTATGTAAATATTTATTTAAATTAGATAAAAATCAAATTTCAAAATTGGAAATACCAACTGGAAATCCATTGTTAATTACTTTAGATGACAAAAGGAAAATTACTGATTGTAAATACTTGGATAATGAAAGGGCTAAAGATCTTGTAGTTTTTTAAAAGTTTTAAGATCTGTTAAGTGATAAAAATCATTATTAGTCTCAAAACCATATAGTTCTTTTTTTTCAATTAAATCATTCCACAAATTATTTATTGAAAATTTTTTAGTTTTATAAATAGAAAGCAGTTTTTTATTTAATATTTGACAACCTGTATAAATAAATTTTCTATCATTATTTTTTATAATTAAATCATCTTTAAGATCAAAATCACCATTTAAATTCTTATCAAAACTTAAATCTTTGTTAACAAGCAAAAGTATGTTTTTTAGTTGTTTGGAAAAATACAATTTTTCCATTTCAATAATTTCTTCAGAGTAATTTTTTTTCCAAATTGTATCTGGATTGAATATTAAAACATCATCTTCTTTTGTGTGGTTTAACATATTTTTTATACCACCACCTGTATTAAGAATATTTTTACCATCTTCAATAATTGATATTTTAGGTTTAAAATTTTTTTTATTTATAAAATTACGAATTTGATCTTTAAGATAAAAAGTATTGATAAAAATCTCTTTTACATCCAAACTTTCAATTAAATTAATGCAGGTTTCAAGCACAGAAACATCGTTTAGTTCAATCAATGGTTTTGGGGTATCTAGAGTTAATGGATTTAATCTTTTTCCAAACCCTGCACACAAAATTAGAGCGGTATTAATTTTCATCTAAATTAGTTATAAATTTAGGAAAACCAGATGCTAATAACAACTTCAAATTATATAATTCTTGGTTTTTGTTCATTCTATTATCTATCATCTTCCATGCATATGGAATGAGCTTTAAGTATTTTTTTTTCTTATCTCTTTCAGCTAACCTCATAAATATACCAATAATCTTTAAGTTTCTAAGAACTGATAAAATATCAAAATCATTTTTAAATTTTTTTGCATGAATATTTTTATTAGTTTTTAAGTAATAATTATAAACTTTATCTTTTAAAGAATTGGATGTTTTATATCTAACATCATCTATCAAAGAAGCTAAATCATAAGCTCTATTACCAATGAGAGCATCTTGATTATCAATTAAGCCAATTTGATTTTTTGAATTTATAATTAGGTTTGAAACATGGAAATCTCTATGAACAAAAGTATTGTTTTTAAATTTTAATTTTGACAACAAAATCTTAATCTCTTTATTAAATTTATCTTT
>JAOHFB010000009.1 GCA_028097785.1 Candidatus Pelagibacter sp.
TCCTAAATAAATATTCCAAGTTGGAATTTCATTAAATATATAAAAACCAATTAATGCACCTATTAATAATTGGATATATTGTGTGTTTGCAAATATAGAAGCAGGAAGGTGACGAGCAGAATTTATAATAAAGATCATTCCCATACCTCTTAATAAGCCCGAATTAAAATTTAAAAAAAAATCTGTTTTTGTCATTGGAATATAAAGTTCAAATGTAATCACACCAGAAATTAAAATTAGAATTAATTTTCCAATTATTAAAAATGAATAGACACTTTCTGATTGACCATATTTTTTAACCAATAAATGACCTATTGAAGCGAAAACTGGTATTAATAAAGCCAATAATACATAATTATTTATTTCTTTTCCAAAAGGATCAATTGCAATTATTGTTCCAAAAAAACCAACTAATATCGCTGTATATCTTCTCCAACTTACTTTTTCTTTTAAAAAAATTACTGAGCCAATTGTTAATACAAAGGGTGTAAAAAATATAATGCTATACATTGTTGTAAGTGGAAGTTTATTTATACAAAGAAAAAATAATCCCATTGAAATTATTATAGTGACCGCTCTAACTAAATGAACAAGTAAGTTTTTAGTTTTAATTTTTTTCCAGGAATTTCTAACTTGTGTATAAAGTAAAATTGGAAGTAATGCCGATATGGAGTTAATAAAAATTATTTGTGTTACATGATAATAATTTGTCAATTCTTTTGCTATAGAGTCCATAATAACGAATAAAGAGTAGCCAAGAATTGCTAAAAAAAAGTCTACCGAATAGACACGGGTAGTTACTGAATTCATTAGTTTATTTTTTATATTAGTTTTGAAAGATCTCTTTTACTATTCTTAAACGTTGGTAAAGGATATTTAAAGGCATATTTGCGTGGAATACACTTTTCTTTTGCTTTCTCCCAAAGAGCTAGCCATTGTTTAAAATTTTGAACATTAAGATTTTTTTTATATTTACTTCTTACATAAAAATTTGGAAGTGGTTCTCTTCCAGAAGGTTGACCAGCTATATTGTATCTTAGATCCGCACTAATTCTAAAATCATTTGATCTATTAGGAAGTGAGCAGTGTATTGAGTGCTTGTGTAAAAGAATAACATCACCCACGTCTGCTTCTAAGTAAACATGTTTCAATTTATCCAATAATTTGCTGTCCTTGATTTCAACTTGACCCCTATAGCCAGCAACATGATTTAATAATCCTATTTTGTTTATTTTTTTTACTGTAATCATACATCCATTTTTCTTAGTGGTTTTGGTAAAAGGTATCCATACAGTAACCATGTCAGTTAATTTTTGCCCCTTTGAATTAAGCACAGCAGCATCTTGATGCCAAGGTGTTCTTCCACTCAAACCATCAAAAACTGAATCTTTGGGTAATTTTTTTTCAGGTTGTTTAATCCTAGTATTTTGTACTGGATTAGACATAATTTCTTTACCTAAAATTTTTTCTACAACATCTAAAATATTTTTGTTAGTAATTAAGTTCCATAAAGATTGAGTAGCAAAATAATCACTATCTTTCTTTACTTGGTCTCTTGGTAATCTAGTATTGAAATATTGATCTAAATCATCAATTTTTAATTTTGATATATAAGAATATTTTTTTTTAAAATTTAAATTAAGAACTTTTTTTACATCCTTTTTTTTTGCAAATTTTTGAATTAAACAATCCATTACAAATTCCATATCATTTAGGATTGGCATTAAGTCTCTTTGAAAGTTAAGTACGTTTTTTACTTTCAAATATCCTTGTTCAAACAATTTCTTTTGAAGATTATTTAGCATTAATAGAAATTAATAGAAATTGGTGACAATATCAATTCTTTGGAGGAGTTGTTAAATAGTTTGCGTCATGAAAAGAAGTTAACATTCTTTTATTTGTACTAATAATATGTGGGTAATAAGCTGTTCCTTTATAGTTCCATATAACTGGTTTATTTAAAGCATAACTTCCGTATATAAAAAATCTTTTTGGACAGTTTTTTTCAACAAATCGTTTAACGCCGTGATAAGAATTAGGCGTGGATTGAAAAAATACTACAGTTCCCTTTTTAGGAGTAAAGGCTTTTACTATTTCTAATTCATTAATTTTTGGAAACCTTCTAAAACTTTTTCTTAAATTTTTTTTAGCTTTTTTTCTATAAATTGTAAGTGAGCCCCCATTTTTTTTTGGAATATCATTTAAGTAAATTAAAAAATTATATAATCTAGTAATGTCGTCTCTGTGAGGACGTAATCTATAACCTCCTTTAGAAACTGAAAAATCAATATCTAAATTAACTTTTGGATTACTGTAATTATTTCCTAATAATTTTTTTAATTCACTAGAATTTAATTTTTTTTTAATAGTAAATTTTTTAGGATTAAAGTCTCTAGGCTTGTAAGTATTTGTCCAAGAACCATCTTTAAAATTTTTAGAAAAAAGATTTTCAATTTTTTTATAAAATACTTTGCTATTAAAAAGTTTAAAAAGTTTTGCTGAATTATTTGAAGTCTTGATATAGTTACTGAAGTTTTTTGAACCTTTGTTTATTCTACTTCGTCCTCCCATTATCATATCGTCAAAGGCTTTAGATTTACTGATCTCATCAATTAACAAATTACAAGTATTTTTATTAACTACATTTTCACCTACTAGCACAGGAAAGTTACTTTTAATCTTTTTTAATCGATTGATTTTAATCATTAACTATACATACCTTCTTTGACTTTAATCATTTTATACATCAGATCATTTAGAGGTGTTTTTATTCCATGTTTTTCTCCAATTTTAGAGACAGCTCCACTTATAAAATCAATTTCAGTTTTTCTTTTATACTGAACATCAAATGCCATTGAAGATTTGTTTGTTTGCATGGAATCGACAATTTTATTAAACATGAATAAACATTCATCTTCTGAAACATTAACTCCATCAGCAAGCGCTACTTCTCTTGTTTCTAAAATAATTTCTTTGCCAAGTCCTCTTGATACATCGTTAGCCTTATTATTAACGTATAGATCTGTGTGATGTAGATCAAAGATAGCAGAAAGAGGACCAATTGCTGTTAGAGCAAATAGCTTCATCCATTTTCTTTTTTTAACATCTTCAGCTGCAATCATTTCTAAATTATGTGCAGTGAAAGTATCTGCGATTTCTGTAATTCTATCTGTTATTCCACCTTCATATTCACCAATCCATGAAGGTAATGCGCCATGGTTCATTATATGACCTGGTCCAAGAATATTCGAAGCTTGTGTTGTTGTGCCACCGATTACTTTTTCTTTCCCAACAATACTTTGAATTATTGCTTCATGACCAATTCCATTTTGAAAAGACATAAAAACAGTTTTATCTCCAATAATGTTTTTAATGCTATTAAGGGCTTGCTCTAGTGCAGTTGCTTTACACATAACAATTACTGCATCTACTTTATCTAGTGATGATGGATCAGAAGTAGCTTTAACTTTAATTATACGGTCTCCACCATGACCATCCATTTTTAAGCCATCTTTATTAATTGCATTAACATGTTCTTTCCAAACATCAATTAATGTTACATTTAAACCTTTTTCAGCAAGTAATCCGCCAAATAGACAGCCCATTGCACCTGCACCTAATACCGCTACTTTTAAATCTTTATTTATCATCGTTACCTTTTTTCAAATTATTTATGTATAGAAATTATATATATTATCTATAGACAATATGCAAAATAAATTATAGCTTATTAATGTATGCAATTAAAAATAGAAAAAGGAACTTTCGCAAATCATTCACTTGAAGATATAGCGAGTGCATTAAAAAAAGGGCTTTCAGAAAATTTTAAAACTGTTGAAGTAGAAGTTGAAGATTGTCCTAATCTTCGTGATTGGGATTGTCCTTCTGAAGGAATAAGTGGAAATCAAAAAATTATAGATGTTGGTGGAGAGCCATACATGCATGACCCTAATTTTATTGGTGCTGAATTCGATTATCAAGAAATTTCAAAAATGATTAACTCTGAAAAATCTTACGCTTTAGGTGCTGGATCTGGTGCAATGTCGTGTTTAGATGGTCACTGTGGTGAATTAGTAATTAATGAAAATTTAATTACTGATGAGTCTAGATCTATAATTGCAAGAGTGAGTCCTGATAAAAAATGTATTGTTGAAAAATATACTGCTAAAAAACATGGTGGACTTGGAAATATTTATTATACCAATGGTAAGCAAGGAAAAGTAATTAAAATAAAAATTAAAGGAAGATCAGGTGATCAAGGTTCGCTTCCACAAGCAATGAGATCTTCATTGTCAAATAATTTAAATCTTAAAGGAAATGAACATATTGCTCTTGCGGGTGTATTTAGAATTTTAGAAGGAAGAGTAAGGTCTCATGTTCAGCCTGATTATAAAGATATTAAACATGAATATTATGATCCAAAACAAATGAAATGCGTTAAAGATTTTCTTCAATTTTATGAACCAGTTGGACCAAAATTACAATGCTATACAGTACTGTGGACTGGTGACCCTACTGGAGGAGATCTCAATTTAAGAGAGTCTGGTGAGCATACACATTTTCATTCTTATGAACATGATAGAGATGCTGGTCATTATCATTTTGATGTAACCCCTGATGAAATTGAATACGAGGGTTATTTTAATACAGCTTCTGAAGTTCATAGGGTTAATAATATCTATAAAGAGCTAACAAACAAAAATAGTATTGAATAGAAAACTTAATAAGTTTAAGTTTGTTTAAATGAAAAGACAGTTTAAGTATCCAAAACATATCGAAGAACAAAAAAAAATTCCAAAACTTACTCAAAAAAGAATTAAATTAGCTGAAATTTCACTTGGAGACTTTGAAGGAAGATTGACAAATGAATTGTTAAATTGGTTTTCTTTAACCCCACAACATTGGATTATGCTGCATATGGTGATGCTGGCATATTACAAAAATAAATCTATTACTAAAAATGAACTTTTAAAAGTTATCGAAAAATCTTATTTAACCTCTAATGTCTATATTGATACTGCAATTAAGAAGGGTTACTTTAGAATTATAAGAAACGAAAAAGATAAAAGATCAATTTTTATTTTACCATCTGTAATTACCATTAAAACTTTTGAGGAGTTTATTGATCGAAGAGATATTCTTTATAAAGGTGTTAAATGAAGAACGTTTATACATGGGCTGCTAAACCAGCAAAAAGATCAACCACAGTCGGAGATTTAAAAGCTGCGAAAGGTAAGAGAAAATTTACTCAAGTGACTGCTAATAGCATTGAAGAAGCTGCAGCTGCAGAGAAAGCTGGCTTTGATATGATTATTGCTAATGCTAAAAATATAATTCCAGTTAGAGAAGGGTCAAAAAATCTTTTTTTAACTGCAGCCTTAGTATTGAATGAATTTGTTACAGCTGATGACATTATGCGTGGTGCATTTAAAGCGCTTGAAAATGGTGCTGATGCAGTGATGACACCAAGAAGTATGGACATTGTAGAAATGTTAGCGAAAGAAGATGTGCCAGTCATGGGTCACTTAGGATTAGTTCCAAGAAAATCAACTTGGATAGGAGGATTAAGAGCAGTTGGCAAAAATGCTAATGAAGCTTATGAATTATTTCAAAAATTTAAAAGACTAGAGGATGCAGGAGCGTTTTCTGCGGAATGCGAAGTGATACCTGAAAATGTTATGGGAGAAATTTCTAAACGAACAGATATTGTTACCGTCTCATTAGGATCTGGAAGAAATGCTGATGTAATGTATTTATTTATGGAAGATATTTGCGGAGATACTGAGAACCCTCCAAGACACTCTAAAGCTTATGGAAATTTACTTAAACTTAGAAACGAAATTAAAATTGAAAGAGTTAAAGCGCTAAAAGCATTTAAAAAAGATTCTATGAGCGGAAAATTTCCAAGTAAAAAACAATCTTCTAATTTAGACAAAAATCAGTTTGAAGAATTTTTAAATCAGCTAGATTAATAAGTAGCGTCGCTGTCTTTTTTAGACAAGGAGCCTTTCATTTTATCTACAGTAGCTTTTGCACCAGCACTTAGGGCTCTTAAATCAGATGCAATTGTTACAAAATCAAAACCTTTTTCAATCATCTTTGTTGCATATTCTGTAGTACCATTGTGAATTCCAGCAAAAATATTATTTTTCTTTGCATGTTCTAGAATTCTCAAGATTTCAGAATAAGCTTTAGTTGTTTCAGCTCGATCAAACCCAGGTTTTTCACCAATTGCTAAAGATAAGTCTGCTGGTCCGATATAAATTCCATCAACACTTGGTGTAGACATTATCTCATCTAAATTTTCCAAAGACTCTTTTGTCTCGATCATTGCTAATTTAAGAATTTCTTCATTAGCGTGATCTGCATAATCTGCACCACCATAAATTAATCCTCTAACAGGACCGAAACTTCTGTAGCCATCAGGTGGGTACATACAAGCTTGAACAAAATTTTCTGCCTCTTTTTTATTACTAACCATTGGACAAATTATTCCATAACAACCAGCATCTAAAATTTTCATTATTTGACCAGGTTCATTCCAATTAACTCTAGCTAATGGAGTTACATCTGTTGTAGAAATAGTTTGAAGCATTGGAAGCGCATTACTGTAATCTACAAGTCCATGCTGCATATCTATTGTTAATGAGTCCCATCCTTGATGAGCCATAGCTTCAACTGAAGCAGTGCTCGGAATTGCACACCAACCATTAATTACTGGCTTTCCATCTTTCATCATTTGTTTGATTTTATTTTTTCTCATGATCTATATTTTTAATCCCATGTGTGTGTATTTGACATTCAAGTAATCTTTAATTGCACCCGATCCACCTTCACGTCCATAACCAGTTTGTTTTATTCCACCAAAAGGTGCCTCTGCAACAGCAACTGCTCCAGTATTGACAGCAACACAACCTGACTCTAACATTTCAGATCCTCTATTAGCCTGGTCCATTGAATTTGTATAAAGATAACTGCATAAACCTAAATCGTTATCGTTAGCTCTTTCTATAACTTCGTCAAAAGTTTTAAATGTTAAAACTGGAACTAGCGGTCCGAAGGGCTCTTCTTTCATGATAGTAAAATTATCTTTAACATCATCAAATACAGTTGGTTCGTAATAATATCCTTTATTGAAACCAGAAGGTCTTTTTCCACCCATTAAAACTTTAGCTCCTTCACTTTTAGTTGTTTCAACTAGCTTTTCTATTTCTTCCAGTCTCTTTGCGGTAGAAAGAGGTCCTAATTCTACACCTTCGTCCATACCATTACCTATTTTTAATTTTTTTGCTCTTTTCATAAAAGCACCTACAAATTCATCTTTTCTACTTTCTTGTATGTAAAATCTATTAGGAGAAATACAAACTTGTCCATTATTTCTAAATTTAGCTGTAATTGCTATATCAGCTACTTTATTCATATCCACATCATCACAAACAATAAATGGTGAGTGGCCACTTAATTCCATAGTCACTCTTTGAACTTTATCGGCAGCTTTTTTTAGAATTATTTTACCAACTCTAGTTGATCCTGTAATTGATACTTTTTTAATAATATCAGACTCCATTAATTCATTTGAAATTTCAGCTGGATCTCCAGATAAAAGATTAACTACTCCGTCAGGTATACCTGCTTCTTTACAAATATTTACTAACTCCATAACAGCACCAGGAGTAATTACATCTGGTTTACAAATTACAGAACATCCCGCAGCTAATGCTGTAGAAATTTTTCTAGCAGCTAAAATGATTGGAAAATTCCAAGGAACTAATGCCGCAACTACACCTACAGGCTGATAATAGATATGAGCTCTTGTATCAGGAAATCTTGTTTGAACAGTTTGTCCATAAATTCTTTTTGTCTCTTCTGCATTCCACTCAAAAATATCTGCTCCGCCACCAACTTCTCCAACACCTTCTGCTAAGGGTTTTCCAACTTCAAGCGTTAACCATTTTGCAAGAACATCTTTTCTCTCTCTCATTAAATCCGCAACTTTTCTTATTTTGTAAGATCTCTCCCATGGAGTTGTGTTTTTCCAGATCTCCAAACCTTTTTCAGCAGATTTTATAGCTTTTTGAACATCTAACGAAGATGCTTTTGATGCTTTTCCAATCACTTCCTCAGTTGCAGGATTGATTACGTCATATGTTTCTTTTTTTTCTGCTTGTTGCCATTTACCATCAATGAATTGTCCAAATTTTTCGTACATAGATTTTTTATTTTTAAGTTTACTTAATTAGGTTTTTTAATTTATAAATATATTTATATATAAACATTACACACAATCAAAGTTAAACTTAATTTATGAAAAAAATTACCCTTACATGTGCGCACGCGATAGTTAAATATTTAATTTCTCAAAAAATATTAATTGATGGCAAGAAAGAACCTTTGTTTCCAGGTGTATTTGGGATATTTGGCCACGGAAACGTAGCATGTCTAGGACAAGCATTAGAAGAAAATCAAAATGAACTTCCAACATATAGAGGTCATCATGAACAAAATATGGCTCTTACCGGAATTGGCTATGCAAGAGCAAAACGAAGACAACAAATTTTTGTAGCCACTTCATCAGTTGGACCTGGTGCAACGAATATGGTGACAGCAGCTGGAGTTGCTATGAGTAATAGACTGCCGATTTTATTTTTACCTGGTGACACTTATGCAAATAGAATGCCAGATCCAGTGCTTCAGCAAGTAGAACATTTTAATAACCCTGGCATCACTGCAAACGATGCATTTAAACCCGTTACAAGGTACTTTGATCGTATCACTAGACCTGAGCAAATTATTCAATCATTTCCAGCAGCAGTTCAAACAATGTTAGATCCTGCTGATTGTGGGCCAGCATGTATTGCTTTATGTCAAGATATTCAAGGTCAAACTTTCGATTATCCTGAAGAATTCTTCAAAGAAAGAGTTCACACAATTAGAAGACCTAGGCCAGATGAATTTCAAGTTAAAGAAGCAGCTGAGAAAATTAAATCTTCAAAAAATCCAATAATTATTTCTGGTGGAGGAGTATTTTATTCAGACGCAATGGATGAATTAAGTAAGTTTGCAATCAAACATAATATACCTGTAACCCAAACAGTTATGGGTTACTCAACAATGAAAAAAGATCATTCACATTATGCAGGCCAAATAGGTGGGTTAGGTGGCAAAAATACTAATTCACTCGCTAAGCAAACGGATCTTGCCATTGCTGTTGGCACTAAGCTTGCAGATTTTACCACTGGTTCTTGGGCAAATTTTGAAAATGAAAATTTTAAACTTGTCTCAATAAATGTTTCAAGATTTGATGCAAACAAACATTTAGCACAAGCAGTAATTGGAGATGCAAAAGTTTCTTTAGCTGAATTATCTCGAGCTTTGGGTGAATGGAAAGCTGGTGAAGAGTGGAATAAAAAATCTCAAACTGAACTTAAAGCTTGGAATGAAGAAGTTGATAAAGCAAGTGCTCCTTCAAATCAGGAGATACCAAGTTATGTTCAGGTAATAGGTGCTGTCTATAAAAACTCTGATCCCTCAGATATAGCAGTAACAGCTGCAGGTGGACTTGTAGGAGAGGTTGTCCAGGTTTGGAGACCTAGAGAACTTAACACACATGAGACAGAATGGGGCTTTAGCTGTATGAGTTATGAAATTTCAGGTGCTCTTGGAATTAAAATGGCAAACCCAGATAAAGAAGTCATTTCATTTATAGGAGATGGATCATACTTGATGAATAATACTGATATCTATTCTTCAGTTATAACTAACAACAAGCTTATAATTGTTGTTTGTGATAATGGAGGTTTTGCAGTTATTAATAGACTTCAATTGTTTAAGGGTGGTAAAGAATATAATAATCTACTCAAAAGTTCTAAAACACCAGGTCTTGTTGGCGTTGATTTTGCAAAACATGCAGAAAGTATGGGCGCTAAATCTGAACATGTAAACTCTATATCTGAACTGGAAGAAGCATTTAAAAGAGCAAAAAAATCTGATGTTACTTATGTGATATCAATTAAGACACACGCATATCAATGGTTGGAAGGTTCTGCATTTTGGGATAGCCCAACCCTAGAAATTCCAACAACAGAAGAAAATAAAGAAGCTATAAAACTTTATCAGGAAGGTAAGAGCAAACAAAGACAAGGCGTATAACTTTTTATGAACAAAATATTTAAAGTTGGCCTTATTGGATGTGGTCATATTTCAGAAACTTATTTCAGAGCTGAAAAATATTTTAACAATATTAAAATTATTAAGTGTGCAGATATCAACCATAGCAACGCAGTTAGATGTGCAAAAACTTATAAAATTAAGGCATTAACTGTAAAAGAGCTTTTAAAAGACAATGAGGTTGAAATCATTCTTAATTTAACCATTCCTAAAGCACATTATCAGGTCGCAAAACAAGCTTTGATAAATGGAAAACATGTTTACTCTGAAAAACCATTGGCAATTAATTTTAACGATGGAAAAGATCTTCTTAAAATAGCAAAAAAGAAAAAACTTTATATTGGAAATGCTCCTGATACTTTTTTAGGTGGTGGTATTCAGAAATCAAAAGAATTAGTCGATAAAAAAATAATAGGAAAAATAAATTTAGGAAATGCAATTTTTGCTTTTCCTGGAGTTCAATCTTACCATCCAAATCCAGAACCATGGTTTGCTAAAAAAGAAGGTGGGCCAGTAATTGATATGGGTCCATACTACTTAACCGCTTTAGTTAATTTATTAGGACCAGCAAAAAAAGTTACTGGCAGTATCGTTAATGGTGTTAAAAGAAGAACGATTGGTATTGGACCAAGAAAAAACAAAACATTTAAAGTTGAATGTCCCACAACATATCTATCAACAATTATATTCGATAATGGAACAATTATTAGACTAACACTTTCATTTGATGTCATCGCTCATCAAAGAAATCATATTGAACTTTATGGTGACAAAGGTTCTATGATTGTACCAGATCCAAATATGTTTGGAGGCTCTGTTTATGTATGTAAAAAGCTAGGGGATCCTTGGATAGAATATAAAACTAATAAAATGCCACTAGGAAAAATTAATATCAGATCACAAAGTTCTAGAGCAAACGAGTCTCCTACTAATGCAAATTATCGTGGAGCAGGATTAGCAGAAATGGCTTATTCAATTGAAAATAAAAAAATAAACAAATGTAATGGAGAACTATCTCTTCATGTTTTAGATATTATTCAATCAACAATGAAAGCATGTAAGACAAATAAACCACAAGTAATTAAGACTACATGCAAAAAACCAAGTTTATTCCAAACAAAAGATATAAAGAAAATATTGAAATAATATTTATAATCAAAATATGAAAGTTCAGTATTTTGACTTAAAAGATAAACGTGCTTTAGTTTCAGGTGGAGCATCTGGTATTGGAGCATCAATTGTTGAGCATCTTTGTGAACAAGGTGTTGAGGTTTATTTTTTTGATATAGATAAAAAAGAAGCTCAAAAATTAATTTCAAAAATTAAAAAGAAAAAACAAAAAATACCTACTTTTCAATTCTGCAATATTAAAAATATTAAAAAATATAAAACTCTAATTCAAAACATTATTAAAAAAAAAGGTCCAATTGATATTTTAGTAAACAATGCTTCAAATGATCAAAGACATACTCTTGAAGAAATTACAGAAAAATACTGGGACGAAAGAATGGCAATAAATTTGAAACACTATTTGTTTGCTATTCAAGCTGTTAAAAAAAGTATGATTAAAAATAAAGGTGGATCAATAATAAATTTAGGTTCAGTAAGTTGGATAAGGGGAGCGGTTATGTTCCCAGCATACAGTACTGCAAAAGCTGCAATTTATGGTTTAACCAAATCTTTAGCTAGAGATTTGGGCCAACACAATATTAGAATAAACTCTATTGCACCTGGTTCAGTTGCAACAAAAAGACAATCCAAATTATGGTTAAATCCAAAATTTAAAAAAGAAATTTTAGATAATCAATGTCTTAAAAAACAAGTATTACCTGAGGATGTCTCAAGAATGGTTTTATATTTGGCATCAGATGTTTCTTCTGGATGTACTAAACAAAATTTTACAGTAGATGCTGGTTTAATATAAAATTTAGCTTAATTTTTTTTATATTCAGCTTTTACGTTCTTTATTTTGTCTTTAATTGGCTTAGCTTTTCCTTTAATAAGATCAAAAAAAATTAAAAAGGAATTATGATTAAGTTTGATTTAAATAACAGAGTTGCAATTGTAACAGGTGGAGCTCAAGGGTTTGGTTTAGCTATCACTGAAAGATTTATAGAGTCTGGAGCTAAAGTAGTAATTTGGGACATAGATGAGGATGAAGCTAAAAAAGCTCTAGAAAAGGTAAATTCTGAAAATTTATCTTATCAAATAGTTGATGTGAGTAACTATGAAACGATTAACACAAAATTATCTGAAGTTGAAAAATCTCATGGCAAGATTGATATCTTTATCAACAATGCAGGTGTAGCAGGTATGAATACTACCGTTGCAGAATATCCAATACAGGAGTGGAATAAGGTAATTAATCTAAATTTAAATGCTGTTTTTTATTGTTGCAAAGCAGTTGTTCCGTTTATGGCAAAAAATGATTATGGAAGAATTGTTAATATTGCCTCTATTGCAGGTAAAGAGGGAAATCCAAATGCAAGCGCTTATAGCACTTCGAAAGCAGGAGTTATAGGATTAACTAAATCACTGGGTAAAGAATTAGCTCAAAAAAACATTGCAGTTAATTGCGTTACCCCAGCTGCAGCAAAAACTAGAATTTTTGATCAAATGACTGAAGAACATATTAATTATATGCTTTCAAAAATACCAAGAAATAAATTTGCCAAGGTAGAAGAGTTAGCTTCATTAGTTGCTTGGTTATCAAGTGAAGAAAATTCTTTCTCAACTGCCGCAGTATTTGATCTAAGTGGTGGTAGAGCAACTTATTAATAGTTATGCAAGTTGGAATTGATGTAGGTGCAACTAAGATTGAAAGTGTTTTACTTGAAAAAGATGGACAAGAAAAACACAGATCTAGAATATCATGTCCAAAAAATTACACTCAAATTATTACTTCAATAAGAGATATTCATAGACAATTAGAACAAGAGTTTAAACAAGAACTTCCAATTGGTGTTTGTCATCCAGGGGTTCACTCTCCTCAAACAGGGCTAGTTAAAAATGTTCCCAATATAAGTTGGTTAGAAAAAAAACCATTTCAAAATGATCTACGTAAAGCACTTGGCAAAGAAGTGTTTTGTGAAAATGATGCAAATTGTTTTGCTTTATCGGAAGCCATAGATGGAGCAGGCAAACATTACAAAATTGTCTATGGGATAATTTTAGGTTCTGGTGTTGGAGGTGGGTTAGTGATTGATAAAAAAATAGTAAGTGGCCCTAATGGTGTTGCAGGAGAATGGGGTCATAATCAAATCCCTTATTTTGCTGCTAAAAAAGAAAATTTTGACTCGACTAATCCAAGAGAAGCTGAGATTGAAAGTTTTTTATCTGGCTTAGGTTTAGCAAAAAGATTTAATAAACTTTATGGAAAAAATTTAAAAACAAATGAAATTTTTGAATTAAATAGAAAACATGATTTAGATGCAGAGAGATTTATAGATGATTTTAAGGTAAATTTAGCAATGTCACTTTCAAGTATAATAAATATTTTAGATCCTGACGCTTTCGTTTTTGGAGGAGGCGTTTCAAATGAAATTGATTTTTTACATGAAATAGACTCATTAGTGAGGAAATTTGTTATCGGAAGAGAATACGAAGGTGTTTTTTTAAAACCAAAATATGGTGATGCCAGCGGTGTTCGTGGTGCTGCAAGGTTAGGAAGAAGCGCGACATATTAAATTAGATTTCTCATTATAATTTAATTTAGAAAATACCAATCTTACTAAAACCTAGAAAAGTAGGGAAAAAATATTGATGAAAAAAAATCAATTAAAAGTTGTATTTATATTTTTTGTTATGATCTTTCTTCAAACTAGTTATATTTCCTTTTTTAAATTAATTTAAAAGGGAGAAATAATGAAAAAACTTATACTTTCGATTGCAGCTCTTGCATTATTTGCAACTTCTGCGTTCGCTGAAAGATACGTCATGATAACTCATGGTGAAGGAAAAGATCCTTTTTGGCCTGTAGTTCAAAAAGGTGGTGAAGATGCAGCTAGAGCAATCGGTGCTGACTTCGAATACATCTACAACCCTTCTGCTGATATGGCTGATATGGCAAGCTCAATTCAAGCTGCTGCAGCTACTCAACCAGATGGCATGGTAATTTCTTTACCAGATCCAGATGCATTAGGACCAGCTATTAAAGCTGCTGTTGCTGCTGGTGTTCCAGTAATTACAATGAACTCTGGTTTAGAGTCTTCTGCTAGCCTAGGTGCTTTAATGCACGTTGGTCAGCCTGAATTACTTGCTGGACAAAAAGCTGGTGAAAGAGCAAAAGCTGAAGGTGCTTCTAAAGCACTTTGTATGATTCAAGAAGCATACAACACAGCTCTTGTAGACAGATGTGAAGGTTACGGTTCTGCAGTTCCTATGCAAATGACTGACACTACATCTGACCCTGCAACTATTCAAACTAGAGCTACTGCTGCTTTACAAGCTAACAAAGATATCAATGCGATCCTTTCAGTAGGACCTCACGTATGTGAAGCTGTTGATAAAGCTTTAGCTGATCTTGGTATGACAGTACACCATTCTTGCTTTGACTTAAGTCCTGCGGTTATGGACTTAATCGGATCTGGAAGAGTTGCTTTCACAATCGATCAACAACAAAGACTACAAGGTTATATGCCAGTTATCGTATTACACTTGTACAATAACAGTGCTGGACTTTTACCAGGAGCTAACATCCCATCAGGACCTGGCTTCGTTGACAAGTCTAACGCTTCTTCAGTTGCTGCTTTAGCAGGAATTGACAGATAGTCTGTTATAATTTAAAGGGTCGATTATTTAATCGGCCCTTTTTTTTTATAGAATTAAAAAACCTTTTTAAAAATGAATACATCAACAACAAAAAAACCAAGACAAGAGTCAGACCGACAAGGTGAAAAAAAATGGTACTCTGCATTAATGGCTCGTCCAGAGGTTGGACCTTTGGGGGTAATGATCTTACTTTTTTGTATGTTGGGATACTTTTCAATTCCAGAAGGAGAATTTTCTCTAAACCCTTTCTCTGGTGAAGGATTTAACGCTTTAGGAATTAGAAATAATTTTAGGGTAATTGCTCAATTAGGAATCGTAGCACTTGCTGCTGGAATGTTAATTATTGCAGGTGAATTTGATCTTTCAGTTGGTTCAATGATCGGTTTTGCTGGTGGTGTTATGGCAATGATACTAAAATGGGGTTTTGCTGTTGTTATTCCCTACATCTCTTTTGAAGGAGGTTTTCATTTTGAGGGATTTCAATTATTTGAAATTAGAGATGTTTCACCATTATTAGCAATATTAATTACATTATGTATGACTGTATCTTTTGGATGGATACAGGGATGGATAGTTGTTAAAAGTGGAATATCTTCTTTCATTGTAACACTAGGCGGACTTTTCTTTTTAAGAGGTTTAACAGAGGTATCCTATAGAGCGTTTAATAGAGCTCCAGATCAAACTGCAGGATCAACGACTGTTACTGATTTGCCAGATATCAAAAATATTATAAATGTACCAGGTCTTGGGGAAATGGAAAGAGATGCGGCTAAAGCTTTACCAAATGACCAATTATTAGAAATTCTTAGCACCGCACCAGCTAGCACTGTTGCAAAATTAACTGAGCAACTAACATATGTGAACGAAAAAGTTGCAGCTTTCAAAACTGAAATAAATTCAACAAAAATGATTGAAACCTTAGAAAAATCTTTAGCTGGGGCAAAAAAATCTGGCAATGATTCAATGGTAGAAATTTTGACAAAGAAAATTGAAGCTGGAGTTGATGTTCCTGCAGTTACAGCAAAAGCGGTTACTGATATTGATATAGCAAGAGCTTATATCGACACCATAGTTACTGCAAGACCAGTGGCTAATTTCTTTGGAGGCGATATTATGGAGCCAGTATTTAATTGGCTATATTATACAGTAGATTGGAATGTAAATAACTTTGGAAACATCTTCGCTAAGGGAATGTATTCTGCTTTAATGATTTGGGGACTGATTGCTTTTATTTGTTATTTTATTTTGAGTAAAACTCAAGCAGGTAACTGGATTTATTCAACTGGTGGAAACCTTAATGCTGCAAAGGCTAACGGTGTGCCAACAAATAAAGTTAAGATTGCATTATTTATGAATACTGCATTTTGTGCAACCATGTTTGCAGCATGTCAGGTTTTTGAAGTTAATACAGCGGATACGGCTAAAGGTAATCTAAAAGAATTAGAAGCAATTGCTGCAGCGGTTATTGGAGGTGTTGTGTTAACAGGAGGTTTTGGAACAATAGGTGGAATTATTCTAGGTACAATTATTTTTGGAATAGCAAAAGAAGCCTTCTTTTATATTCCTGGAATTGATGGATCATTTTATAGGGTGTTCCTTGGAGCAGTTCTTGTTACTGCCGCCTTTACTAATGAGAATATTAGGAAACGAATTATGGGGAATATCTAATGGATAAAAAACCATTAATTGAAATAAAAAATTTAGTTAAAAAATTTGGAGCATTTACTGCTTTAAATGGCGTGTCTTTAGATGTCTACCCAGGTGAAGTTCATGCTCTTTTAGGTGATAATGGAGCTGGAAAATCAACTTTGATTAAAGTGTTATCTGGCGTTCATCCTATGACAAGTGGAGAAATAAAAGTCGATGGAGAAATTGTTAACTTTACTTCACCACGTCAAGCATCTGATGCAGGCATTGGTACAGTTTATCAGGATTTAGCTCTCAATGCCTTAACTTCAGTTACAAGAAATTTTTTTCTTGGTCGTGAATTAACAAAAGGACCTGGCGCATTTGGTTTAATGCAAATGGATGAGATGGATAGAATAACAACAGAAGAAATGTCTAAAATTGGAATTAACATTGCAAACCCTAATCAACCAGTTGGAACAATGTCTGGTGGACAAAGACAAACCTTAGCTATTGCAAGAGCAATCTACTTTGGTGCAAAGATATTAATATTAGATGAGCCTACATCAGCATTAGGTCAAAAGCAGCAAATGGAAGTTTTAAAAACAATAAAAAAAGTTCAAAATTTTGGAAATATTGCAATTATACTTATTACTCATAATGAAATTCATGCACGTCTGATAGCTGATCGATTTACTTTTTTAAGTTTGGGAGAAGTAATTGGTTCAGGATTGTCTGCAGACCTTGGTAATGAAGAGGTAAAAAGATTGATGGCAGGTGGTGCTAAAATTGGCGATCTAGCTAAAGAATTAGAGTTATAATTATTATAAATATTTTATACAAAACAAAAGTGTAACTTTTATGAAAGGAAAGATGAGAATATGAAAGTAAAATATTATGATTTAGAAAATAAAAGAGTATTTGTTACAGGGGGTGGATCAGGAATTGGTGCTTCAATTGTTGAACATTTTTGTGAACAAGGTTCAGAAGTTTACTTTATAGATATTAATGTATCAGAGTCTGAAAAATTAATTGAAGAGATAAAAAATAAAAAATATTCAATACCAACTTTTATTGAATGTGATTTGTTAAATATAAAACAACTTCAAAAAACTATTGCAGATATTATTGATCAGAAAGGTCCAATTGATATTTTAATTAATAATGCTGCTAATGATACAAGACATAAAATAGATGATGTCACAGAGGAATATTGGAATGAGAGAATAAACGTAAATTTAAGACATTATTTTTTCACAGTTCAATCAGTTAAAAAATCAATGATCGAAAACAAAGGTGGTGTAATTGTTAATATGGGATCCGCTTCTTGGATGGTTGGACAAGGTGGAATGGCTGCTTATACCGCTGCAAAATCTGGAGTAGTTGGTTTGACAAGATCCTTTGCTAGAGATTTAGGGGAATTTAACATTAGAGTTAACTCAGTAGTACCTGGGTGGGTCTTAACACAAAGACAAATTGATATGTGGTTAAACGAAGAGTCTGAAAAAGATTTGATGAAAAACCAATGTTTAAAAGAGAAATTAATGCCACATGAACTTGCTCAAACTGTATTGTTTTTTTCATCAGAACAGTCTTCTGGTTGCACAAATCAATCTTACATCGTTGATAAAGGTTGGCTATAAGAGACTTTGTGAAAGTACAAAGTTCAACGATAGAAAACAAATATTTAAGAGTTAAATCAATTAATATTGGTGCTTGCTTGTATGAGGTTTATGACAAGCAAAAGAAAATAAATCTAATCTTAAATCTTGGTTCTACAAAAAATTATGGCAGTAAAAATTTTTATGTAGGGGCTACTTGTGGCCGGTACGCAGGCAGAATATCAAATTCAAGATTTAAGATTAAAAATAAAATCTATAAACTCGATGGTAATGAAGGAAAAAATACACTACATGGAGGAAAAATAGGATTTGATCGTTTGGAGTGGAAAATTCGTCTTCACTCAAAAACAAAAATTATCTATCAATTGTTATCAAAAAACCTTGACCAAGGTTTTCCAGGAGACTTAAATACAGAGTGTACCTTTGAGCTCAAGAATAAAAGTTTATTTATCAAATACCAATATAAATCAAACCAATTAACTTATGTGAGCTTAACAAACCACAGTTATTGGAATTTGAATAAAAATAAGAAAGAAACAATTTTTAACCATGATTTAAAAATTAATTCTGAAAAATATCTTGAAGTATCCAATAAATTAATCCCAACAGGCAAAATTAAAAAAGTTAAAAACACCATTAATGATTTTAATCATTTCAAAAATATTGGAGAAAAAATAAATATTATTAAAAACAAAAAAATAAAAAGGGTCTCTAATACAATCAATCAATTAGGATTTGATTTAACCTATTGTATTAAAAAAAATTCTAAAAATTATTTAGCTTCTTTAAAAAATAAAAAAACTAATATCCAATTAGATTTTTATTCAAATCTTCCTGGAGTACAACTCTATACCAGCCAAGGTTTGCGATATAAAAATAAACTTGCTCCTTACCAAGGTGTTTGTTTAGAAACTCAACACTATCCAGATGCTCCGAATAAAAAAAAATTTCCAAGCACTTTAATTAAACCCAATAAACTTTATAAATACTTTACAAAAATAAATATTTCATAAAATGAATAAAAAGATAAATATATCAATTGTAGGAACTGGGTTAATGGGCCTTCAGCATATCAAAGCTATTTCAAAATCAAAAAAAGCTAATCTCCATTCAATAGTAGATATTAGTAATACCGCTAAAAATTTATCAAAAAAATATAAAATTCCACTGTATTCAAATGTAAATGAACTTTTAAACTCAAAAAATTTAGATGCTGTAATTGTTGCGACCCCAAATCAACTACATGAAAAGCATACAGTTGGTTTTTTAAAGAAAAAAATTCCAGTGTTATTGGAAAAACCTATTTCAGATAACATTAATTCGGCTAAAAAAATTATTATTAGCGCTAATAAAAATAAAACTCCGTTATTAATAGGGTATCACAGAAGACATAATTCAATAGTATCAAAGGTAAAAGAGCTTATCGATAAAGGTAAATTAGGAAATATAGTTTCAGCAAACGTGTTGTGTTGGCTTTATAAACACAAAGCTTATTACAAAGAAAAATGGAGAATAAGTAAAGGGGGAGGGCCTTTAGGAATTAATCTTGTTCATGATATTGATATGATTTGTTACTTACTTGGTTCAATTAAATACGTTCAAGCGTTTACAACCAACAAAACGAGAAAATTTAAAGTAGAGGATACTGCAACAATTAGTTTGGTTTTTAATTCAGGCGCTCTTTGTACTTTAAATTTATCAGATACAATTGTTGCACCATGGAGTTATGAGTTAACTGCTGGAGAAAATCCTGCTTACCCTATAACCAATCAATCTGCATATATGATTGGTGGCACTAAGGGGTCAATACAATTTCCTAATTTAAAATATTGGTTTTATAAAAATGAACGAAGTTGGTGGAATAAAATTTTAGTTAATGAAGATAAAAACAAAAAAGATGATAGTACTTTAGTAAATCAAATTGACCATTTTGCAGACGTAGTTTTGAAAAAAGTTAAACCAAAAGTAAATGGGAATGATGGTTTAATCTCTCTTAAAATTTTTGCCGCAATAACTAAAAGTGCTAAATCAGGTAAAAAAATTAAACTTTAATTTTCTTTTTTTTTCCTTCGGTACGAATAAACAATATTCCAAATATAATTATTCCAATTACCCCATAAATTTTATTAATATCAAGTGGGACACCAAATATTATAAAATTAATTATCGTCGACCACACTAACTGAGAATACTGAAAGTTAGTTACAAACGATAAATTTGATAATTGAATTGCATATATCAGCATGAAGTGACTTATAAAACCAGCCAATCCTAATAAAATTAGAAGTAACCAATAGCTATTTTTTTCAAGCGGCACCCAATTTAAGGATACATAAATTGTAAAAATAATAGCCCCTGTAATTGCTGTATAAAATATTGAAGCAAAAGGATCATTATTTCCAGAAATTAATTTAGTAAAAAATTGATAAAGCGCCCAACACAATGGAGGCACAAGTGGAAAAATTAATTCAGGACTTAAAACTTTCATGCTTGGACCAAGTGAGAATATGATACATCCAAAGCTCATGACCATTAACAACAAACCTTTTAAGCTTAAAACATCCTTTAAAAAAATTGCTGATAACATTGCAACAATTAATGGTGCCGAAAAAAATACTACGTAAATATCAACTAAATCAAATCTTTGAAGAGAATTGAACATAAAAAAAGTAGCTGTAACCATTAATACAGATCTTAGTATCTGTATTTTAAAATTCTTTGTTAAATTTATTTTTGGTCTAAAAATAAAAAAATAAATTACCAATGCTATAAAGTGAAAAAAAAATCTTCCCCATACTGCTTGGGTAATAGGCATTACTCCTCCCAAATACTTTGCTAAAGAATCCATACACACAAACATAAAAAAACCTGTGCCAGATAATAAAATTATCTTCGCTAGGGGCGGTTTTTTGATATTTGTCATGGTATTAAAGTGTGTAAATATCTAAAAATATTTACATTACAACGCCAACTTGCCAAGGATTAAATTCTTCATCACCATAGCCGTTAATTTCACTTTTTGACTTATTTCCAGAGGCTGTATTTACTACTAGTTCAAATATTTTTTGACCAACTTCTTCTACTTTTTCTTTTCCTTCTGCAATTGTCCCACAATTGATATCCATATCTTCTGACATTTTTTCATACATAGCTGAATTAGTTGATAGTTTTAAACTTGGTACTGGTTTGCATCCAAAACATGAACCTCTACCCGTAGTAAAGCAAATTACATTTGCTCCTGATGCTACTTGGCCAGTTACAGAAACAGGATCATAGCCTGGAGAATCCATAAAATTAAAACCTTTATTTTTTAAAGGTTCAGCATATTGCAATACATCTTGAAGGGTGGAGTTTCCTCCTTTAGCAACAGCTCCTAGAGATTTTTCTAAAATTGTAGTCAATCCTCCTTTTTTATTTCCAGGCGCAGGATTGTTATCCATCGAACTATTATTTATTGTAGTGTAATGTTTCCACCACTCAATTCTCTTAATTAATTTATCTGCTGTTTCTTGTGAATTAGCTCTATTAATTAGCAAATGTTCTGCTCCATAAATTTCAGGAGTTTCAGATAAAATTGAACTTCCACCTTTTTTAACCAATAGATCAGCTGCAACTCCTAATGCAGGATTTGCTGTTATTCCCGAATATCCATCTGATCCACCACATTGCAAAGCAAGTGTTAGATTGCTAACTGGTAGCGAGGTTCTTTCAACATTATTTGCTTCTGTTAGTAAATTTTTAATTTGAGACAATACTTTTTCAACAATTTTTTTGGTTCCACCTTCATCTTGGATAGTTAAAAAATGAATTCTATTATGTTTTTTTAAAGACTCATCAAATAAACTTACTTGTGCACACTCACACCCTAAACCTATAACAAAAACATGTGAAAAATTTGGATGATTTTTAAATCCATCAATTGTTCTTTGAAAAATTTGCATACCTTCACTTACCGTGTTCATTCCACATCCTGTAGAGTGGGTAATTGGAACTATTCCATCAATATTTGGGTAATCTTCAAGAATTTTGGAGTATTTAATTCTTTCCACAATCATTTTGGTTACAGTTGCAGAACAATTAACAGTACTTACTATTCCAATATAATTTCTAGTAGCCACATCGCCATTATCTCTTAAAATCCCATTAAAAAAAGTATCTGCCTTTTCATTAATAATATTTTTTTTGTTAGTTACTTTGAAATCTCTTTTAAATTCTCTAAATTCTAGATTGTGTGAATGAACATGTTCCCCTGGTTTGATATCATTTAGTGCAAATCCAATTATTTGGTCGTATTTTATTATAGGATCCCCTTTATTTATTGATTTTAAACAAACTTTGTGGCCAAAGGGAATTGGATCAATAGTGCTAATATCATGACCTTCTATTTTAGTTTTTTCAGGAATAATAAATTGACTTACACCTACGTTGTCATTTTGGTTTAAAACTATTAGATTATTCATATTTTTATTATATAACTAAAATTCTAAACAAGTCATTACAAATTATTTATGCCAACAAAACGTAAAAAAAATTTAAGAAGTCAACAATGGTTCAATAATCCAAAAGATCCAGAAATGACTGCTCTTTATTTAGAGCGATATCTTAATTATGGATTAACACGAAAAGAATTACAATCAGGAAACCCTATAATTGGTATTGCTCAATCTGGAAGTGATCTTTCACCATGCAATAGACATTTTTTATCTTTAAGCAAAAGAATTAAAGATGGAATAAGAAGAGCTGGTGGAATTCCAATGGAGTTTCCAACCCATCCAATTCAAGAAACAGGAAAAAGACCCACTGCAATGTTAGATAGAAATCTATCTTACTTGTCGTTAGTTGAAGTTTTATATGGGTATCCAATCGATGGTGTAATCTTAACAACAGGTTGTGATAAAACTACTCCTGCAGCATTAATGGCTGCAGCAACTGTAAACTTACCTGCAATTGTTTTGTCAGGTGGACCAATGTTAGATGGAGTTTACAAAGGTAAGTTAGCTGGATCAGGTATGGTTGTTTGGGAAGCTAGAAAACTTTTAGCGAAAGGTGAAATTAATTATGATGAGTTTATGGATATGGTTGCATCTTCAGCACCAAGTGTTGGTCACTGTAATACAATGGGAACAGCTTCATCTATGAATTCAGTTGCAGAAGCATTGGGGATGTCTTTAACAGGATGTGCTGTAATACCAGCGCCCTATAGAGAGCGAGAACAAATTTCTTTTGAAACAGGAAAAAGAATTGTTGAAATGGTTCATGAAGATTTAACACCTTCAAAAATTATGACACGTAAAGCATTTGAAAATGCTGTCGTAGTTGCAAGTGCAATTGGCGGTTCAAGTAACTGTACTGCTCATTTAAGTGCAATCGCTAAACATATGGGAATTAAATTTGATTTATCTGATTGGCAAAAGTTGGGACACAATATTCCTCTTTTAGTAAATTGCCAACCAGCTGGAGAATATTTAATGGAAAGCTTCTATAGAGCAGGAGGTGTGCCTGCAGTAATGAAAGAATTAATCAAAAATAAAAAAATTCACACCAATATTATGACAGTTACAGGAAAAACAGTTGGTCAAAATTTAAAAAGAAAAATAGATACAGATCCAAAGGTAATTAAAACTTTTAAAAATAGTTTAGAGGATAATGCGGGCTTCTTAGTTATGAAAAGTAATTTTTTTTCATCTGCGATTATGAAAACATCAGTAATTAGTAAGGAATTTAGAGATAGATACCTTTCAGATCCTAAAAATAAAAATGTTTTTAATGGTAAAGCGGTAGTTTTTGAAGGGCCAGAGGATTACCACAAAAGAATAAACGATAAAAAATTAAAAATAGATGAAAATTCAATTTTAATTATAAGAGGTTGTGGACCAGTAGGTTATCCTGGATCTGCAGAAGTAGTTAATATGCAGCCACCTGATCGGTTATTAAAAAAAGGGATTACTCACTTACCAACTCTTGGGGATGGAAGACAAAGTGGTACCTCTGAAAGTCCATCAATTCTTCATGTTTCACCAGAGTCTGCGGTTGGGGGTGATTTAGGAATTGTAAAAACAGGTGATAAAATGAAGATTGATTTAAATAAAAGAAGAGTGGATTTATTGATTTCTCAATCTGAGTTTAAGAAAAGAAGAAAAAATAAAAAAATATTTAAAGCAAACAATCAAACTCCATGGCAAGAAATTTTTAGAGATACAGTAGGTCAGCTTGAAGATGGAGCGTGTATTAATTCACGTGGAAGTTATTTAGATGTTTCTCATAAAAAAGGTCTTCCAAGAAATTCTCATTAAAATGAAACCTAAAATACTAGTGACAAGAAAATTATCCGATGGTGCAGAGGAGAAATTAAAGAAAAATTTTGATGTAACTCTAAATTTAAAAGATGAGCCAATCCCTAATAACGAACTTGTAAAAATGGCTAATGAGTATGACGGATTTATTTCAACTGGGTTTGATAAAATTGGAGAAGATTTTTTTAAAGATTTAAATGGTAAATTAAAAATAATTGCTCAGGTTGGAGTGGGCTATGATAACATTTCAGTTAAATCTGCTGAAAGCAAAAAAATTAAAGTTACTAATACCCCAAATGTTCTGAATGAAGCTGTTGCTGAAACAACTATTCTTTTAATTTTAGCAGCCTCTAGAAGAATAGGCGAAGCGTATAATTTGGTAAGGTCTGGTGAATGGAAAAACCAAAAACCCGATTTAACTAAATTTATGATTGGAAATTCTGTAACAGGAAAAACACTTGGTATAATTGGTATGGGCCGAATTGGTAGAATGGCAGCAAAATGTGCAAAAGCATTTGGAATGAAAATAATTTATTATAATAGAAACAAGCTTTCAGAAGAACTTGAAGATGGTGCAAAATATTATTCAGATATAAATTCTATGATGCCAGAATGTGATTTTGTAAGTATTCACACCCCAGCGACCGCAGAGACAAAGCATATTTTAAACGCGACCACTATTGGATTATTACCTAATCATGCTGTCGTTATTAATACTTCAAGGGGATCAACAATTGATGATGATGCATTGATAGACGCACTGCAAAACAATAAAATTTATGCTGCAGGGTTAGATGTGTTTAATAATGAACCTAACCTTGATGAAAGATATATGAAATTGGATAATTGTTTTGTCTTACCTCATGTTGGTAGTGCCACGCACGAAACTCGCTTAGCAATGAGCATGATGGCTGTTGATAATATTTGTAATTTCTTTGAAAATAAGCCACTTATTTCAGAAGTAGTCTAATACAACTAAAAGTTGTTTTTTTAGTTAATATATATAATTTCTATACATATTTTTTCTGTTTTATTTGAAATTAAAAATCATTTGTGATTAAGTTCGATTATTAAAAACATAAACGAGAGGAAGATAATGTTTAAACTAATAACAAAAACTATAGCTGCAGTAGCTATTGTTTCAGTTGCTTTATTTGGCTCTGCAAATGCAAAGACTTTAAAGATTGAAACTCACTTTACTGCTAGCTCACCAAATGGTGAAGTTGCAGCTCAATTCGCTAAAAACGTTGAAGAGTTTTCTGGTGGAAGCTTAAAAATCGAAATGTTCTACTCATCATCAGTAACAGGTAAATCTGCTGAGGTATTTAACTCTGCTCAAACTGGAATTATTGACTGTGATATGACTGGCGCTGGTTACCAAACTGGTAAGAATGCAGCGTTCCAATTCGCAGGTGATGTAATGGGTGGATACGATAACCCATATCAACAATACGATTTCTTAAAGTTCCCAGGAGCTCAAGATGCTGTTGATGCACTTTACAATAAATATGGAATGACTTTAATTGGTTGGTGGATACCAGGACATGAGTCTCTAATATCTAGTAAGCCAATTCCAGATGTTGCTTCAATCAAAGACTTTAAATTTAGATCACCTCCAGGAATGGAAAGTATGATCTTTACAGCACTAGGTGCTAAGCCAATCGTTATGGACTTTGGTGAAGTTCCAACTGCTTTACAAACAGGTCTTATTGATGGTGCGGACTACTCATCTCTTGCAACTAACTATGCAGGTGGACACTATGAAAACAATAAGTATGCGACATACCCAGGTTTTCACTCTATGCCAGCTGACCACTTAGCTTGTAATACTAAAGTATGGAAAAAGCTAAAACCTCATGAAAGAGGAGCAATGAAAGCAGGAATAGAAATTGCTGGAAGAACTATCACTAGCTTAGTTGAAAGAAAAAACGCAGAAGCAGTTAAAGCTTTAAATGCTATGGGCGTTACTCTTCATGACTGGTCTAGAGAAGATAGACTTAAGTTCAGAAATGCTGCACTAGATGCTTGGCAGGAATGGAAAAAGAAATCTCCTGAAGCTGCTGCACTTATAGATATCCACACAGCTTACATGAAAGCTAACGGTATCTTATAATAAAAAGCACATAATAAAATCTTGAAGGGCCTGAAAAGGCCCTTCTTTTTAAAAAATTTTTAACCTATGCTTGATAAACAATTACAAGAACAAAATGAAAAAGTTGCAAGCAAGGATGATTTTCCAATAAATTGGATTGATAGAGTTTCTTTATTTTTAAGCCACACAATTAAATATTTAATCCCCATAATAGTACTAGTCATGATGTACGAAATATTTATGAGATACATAGTATTTAAACCAACTTTATGGGCTAATGAGCTATGTTTATGGTTAGCTGGAATTTGTTATTTGGTTGGAGGAATATACGCAACAAGACTCAGAAGTCATATTAGAATAGTAATGTTATATGATTATGTTGGAAGACCCACACAGAGAATTTTTGATTTAATTAGTACTATAGTTATTGTTTTATTTGCAACTGCAGTAATTTATGGTGGTTGGGAAGATGCCCATAGATCGTTTACTACTTGGGAAAGATTTGCAACTTACTGGGATCCACCAATTCCTGCAACCATGAAGCCATTAACACTTATATGTGTATTTCTTATAGCTGTTCAATCGGTAAATAATTTAATAATTGATTGGAAAAATCCAAAAGAAAAACAATACGACCCTTCTAAAGATTTAAAATAAAATGGAATTTGAAATAGGAACACTCTCTATAATACTTATTGTTGGATTATTAGCTCTTATATCTATTGGGGTTCCAATGGGTTTTGCCTCAGGTTTTATGGGTGCTGTACTTGTGTTCTTGTATATTGGAGAACACGCTTTAGGCATTTTACTTTCAAGATATTATTCTCTTGTTGTAACTTATTCTTTTTTATCAGTTCCACTCTTTATATTTATGGCCTCCTTGCTTGAACGCTCTAATATAGCACGAGATCTTTATGATGCTTTAAATGCATGGTTAAGAAAAACTAGAGGCGGTGTTGGAGTTGTGACTGCAATCATGGCAACTATCATGGCTGCAATGAGTGGAATTATTGGAGGAGAAATAGTTTTATTAGGATTAATTGCATTACCGCAGATGTTAAGATTAAAATATGATCAAGATATGTCTATTGGAATTATTTGTGCATCAGGTTCTTTAGGTACAATGATCCCACCTTCAATTGTTTTAATTATTTATGGATTAACTACCGAAACGTCAATTACGATGTTGTTTCAAGAAGCAATTGTACCAGGTTTAATGATTTCAAGTTTAATCATTATTTATATTCTTATACGAACAAGATTGCAGCCACATCTTGCCCCATTAAGTGATGAACCGCCATTAACTTTAAAAGAAAAAATTTCATATCTACCAGGTCTTTTGCCTCCAATTGGGATTGTAATAATTGTTTTAGGTTCAATTTATTCAGGGATAACAGGTATCACGGAAGCTGCTGGAATGGGTGTAGTAGCAACATTAATTATAATTTTTGCTAGAAAAGAATTAACAATGTTTTTATTTAAAGACGCTCTTACAAGAACTTTTAAAGCATCGGGTACTATTTTAACTATTACTTTTGGTGCAACAGTTTTAGCTGGTGCTTATTCACTTGCAGGTGGTCCAAAATATGTTGCAGAGACAATATTGGCTTATGATTTAAAGCCAATGTATTTAATTTTTATGATGCAATTAATGTTCTTAGTAATGGGAGCGTTTATGGATTGGGTTGGAATAGTATTGTTAGCAATGCCAGTATTTTTGCCAATAGTTTTAGCACTTGGATTTGATCCAATTTGGTTTGGAATATTGTTTTGTGTGAACATGCAGGTATCTTTTTTAAGTCCACCGTTTGGTCCAGCCGCCTTTTACTTAAAGTCAGTTGCTCCTCCTCATATCTCGTTAACAGATATCTTTAGAGGATTTGCACCATTTATAGTAATTCAATTAATTGTGTTAGCATGTGTTATGTTTTTTCCAGAAATAATGACACAAAACTTCCACGAATTTGTTCCAAAAAAATAAATGAGTAAAAAAATTGGTTTTATTGGCATAGGCTTGATGGGTCTGCCGATGGCAAAAAATATATTAAAATCAGGTTTTGATTTAAAAGCATTTAATAGATCTCAAAACAAAGCTGAACCTTTAAAGGAATTTGGTGCAGAAATTTCAACCTCAATTGACGATGTGGTTAAAGACAGTGATGTTGTAATTACTATGTTAACGGATGATGGAGCAATTAATGATGTAATGGAAAGTTCTAATTTTTTAGAAAATTTAAAATCAGGAGCTACTGTTATTGATATGAGTTCAGTTAAACCAACCACAGCAACTAAGCATGGAAATAGTTTAAAATCTAAAAATATTAATTATTTAGATGCACCTGTTTCAGGTGGAACAATTGGAGCCGAAGAAGGGTCACTAGCAATAATGGTTGGTGGGGAGCAAAATGTTTTTGATGAAGTTAATAATGTTTTAAAAACTATGGGTAATCCGACATTAGTTGGACCAGTGGGAAGTGGACAAGTCTCTAAACTAGCAAATCAAATAATAGTTGGTTTAACTATTGGAGCAGTAGCGGAGGCAGTAACACTTTGTGAAAAAGCAGGAGCAAACCCAAATAAAATGATCAAAGCTTTATCTGGTGGTTGGGCAGATAGTAAAATACTTCAAACACATGGAAAAAGAATGATTGATAAAGATTTTACTCCTAAAGGTAAAACATCAGTTCATTTAAAAGATATGAATAATATTTTAGAGTGTGCAAATAGTTTTAATACACATTTACCTATTTCAAATTTAGTGAAAGAAATGTATAAAACACTTGTTGAAAATGGACATGGAGATACAGATCACAGTTCTCTTTATAAAGAAATTGAAAGGATAAACAAAAAATGAGCGGAAGATTAGAAGGTAAAAAAATTGTAGTAACAGCAGCAGGTCAAGGAATTGGTAAAGCAACTGCAATTGCATTTCATAATGAAGGTGCAAACGTTATAGCAACAGATTTAAATGATAAAACTTTAGCTGATTTAAATAAAGAGTATCCTGATATTACAGTTCAAACGCTAGATTCAACAGACAACAATGCGATTTTAGAATTTGTAAAAACTTTAGATAGAGTAGATACATTATTTAATGCAGTTGGATTTGTTCATCATGGAAGTATTCTTGAATGTGAAGATAAAGATTGGAATTTTTCTTTTGATGTAAACGTCAAATCTATGTACCAAATGTGCAAAGCAATTTTACCATTAATGGTCAAACAAAATGGCGGAAGTATAATTAATGTTTCATCATGCGCTTCAAGTTTAA